>CAJUPP010000122.1 GCA_910588325.1 uncultured Hungatella sp. | reverse complement strand
GGATACTGGAGGAGATAGGCGAGGAGGAGCTGGAGAGAACCATCCGGACCATGAGAACCATCACCGGTATTTTAAAGGGGATGGCGGCTGAACCGGAAGAAGATCCGTCTTAAAGACAGGCAAATGAGCTTTTCTGGAATAGTAAGAAAAGGAGACAGAGAACAGGATGGAAGACAGAGCGAATCATCAGGACTTACAATATCTGACAGTGGGGCTTCCGGAGGATATTGAGAAATTAAAATGGTACGGGGATTTTGAACGTGCTGCCAGGATTATCGACATGCGCCTTGAAAAGGATATTCCAGAGCCCTTGAGAAGGCGGCTTCTGATGGAAAAATGGGTTTTAAAAAGGCTGCCTCTTAAGTACATTTACACAGAGGAGGAGGCTTTAAGGCAGCTTCAGGAGACCCTGGAGGGAGCCACCAAAGAAGAGCTGGAGCGGCTGAGGGATGACGGCGCCGCGGAATGGATATTTGTGCAGGGGCAGGTGCGCTACAAGGATAATTTTGTGGAAAACCTGTTAAAGACCAGAAAGGAGCTGTGGAGCCGGTTAAAGGATCCGAAAAAGGCGGAGGAGATGAGCCGGGGGAAAAAGCTTCTGGATAGAACGGTTGCCGCTATGAAGGAAAAAGGCGGTCTGGCCTACAGGATGCATATCCGGGCCTCTGTTCAGGTGGAAAAAGAGGCGGAGAGAATCGGAGCGTTTATCCGGGTGCATCTGCCTGTGCCGGTAGAGAAAGGGCAGGTAAAGAATTTTAAGCTGCTTAAAACTTCGGAAAAGCCGGTTTCGGTAGCGCCGCCGGATTATCCTCAGAGAACCGTATGTATGGAGACAACACTGAAACCGGGACAGGAGTTCTGGGTAGAGTATGTATTTGAAAATCATACCGGGTATACGGATCTGGAGGATGCCCTAAAAGAGGAGAATTCGGGCGGAGAAAGTCTGGGAAAACTGCCGGATGAAAGCCTGACTCCCTATGTGGAGGAACAGCTGCCTCATATCCGTTTTACTCCGTATATGAAGGCGCTGGCTGAGGAGATTGTGGCGGGGGAGGAGAACCCTCTTAAGAAGGCAAGAAAAATCTATGATTACATAACCACTCATATTATGTATTCTTTCGTGAGGCAATATGCCACCATTGACAATCTTCCGGAATATATGGCTACAGGTATGAAGGGGGACTGCGGAATCTATGCCCTGCTTTTTATCACCCTGTGCCGCATCGCAGGGATTCCGGCCAGGTGGCAGGCAGGGCTTTACGCCACACCTCTTTCCATCGGCTGCCATGACTGGGCTCAGTTTTATATAAAGCCTTATGGGTGGCTGTATGCGGACTGCTCCTTTGGCGGTTCGGCGTGGAGAGACGGGAAGAAAGAACGGTGGGATTTTTATTTCGGCAATCTGGATCCCTTCCGCATCCCTATGTGCAGCGAATTCCAGTACGAATTTATGCCGGCCAAAGCATTTTTAAGGGAGGAGCCTTATGATAATCAGGTAGGAGAGGCAGAATATAAGGACAGAGGCCTGATTCATGGACTGGAGTATCAGACAGATAAACAGGTGCTGGAGATTGAGGAGATACCGTATACAGAAGGCTGATGAAGTGGGATTCTGGCTGTCAGAAGTATCTGTCAGCCGGAATCAGCCGGAATCCGAAAAAAGTGATTGACAAAAAGTTAAAAGTGTTGTATTCTAACAAAGGTTATGAAGATAACTGACAGGAAAGTAGGTGTCCACCTCACCTCGGCACGAGCAAGTGACCCGGGTTCATAAGTTTGAGATACATGGCAGTTTTGTTGTGTCCTTAGATTTGGTGGATAGAGATTTTCTATCTGCTTTTTTGTTTTATAAGCGCCCAATGGTTGTATGCTTATTTAACCATTTGCGCACATGTCTCATTCCATGCGGTATATCGGACGGAAATGATCTGTTCAGTGGTAAAGTCCGGCTGGTATACGATTCCAACAACATAACACATATATGGAGGTGCAAGACAATTAGCGAGTTAATGATTAACGAACAGATCAGAGACAGGGAAGTTCGATTGATTGGGGAAGATGGAGAGCAGTTAGGTATCATGTCTGCCAGGGAAGCGCTACAGCGTGCCAGGGAAGCAGAATTGGATTTGGTAAAGATTGCTCCCACAGCAAAGCCGCCGGTTTGCAAGATTATTGATTACGGCAAGTATCGGTATGAACTGGCCAGAAAAGAAAAAGAAGCGAAAAAGAAGCAGAAGATCACCGAGGTCAAGGAAGTCCGTTTGTCACCTAATATCGATACCAACGACTTGAATACGAAAACCAACGCTGCCCGGAAGTTTTTGGAGAAGGGCGATAAGGTGAAGGTAACACTGCGTTTTAGAGGTCGTGAGATGGCTCATATGGCAAAGTCCAAGTATATTCTGGATGATTTTGCAGAGGCATTGGCTGACATCGCGGTTGTTGACAAGCCATCCAAGGTTGAAGGAAGAAGCATGGTAATGTTTTTAAGTGCAAAACGTTAGATAGACTAATTTATCAAGGAGGAAATAACAATGCCTAAAATGAAGACCAGCAGAGCAGCTGCAAAACGTTTCAAAAAGACCGGAACGGGAAAATTAGTAAGAAATAAGGCCTATAAATCTCATATCCTGACTAAGAAATCGACCAAGAGAAAGAGAAATCTTAGAAAAGATATCGTTACTGATGCAACCAATGCAAGAGTAATGAAGAAGATTTTACCATATTTATAGGATTTCCATATTTCAGAAGGAGGAAGAACCCATGGCAAGAATTAAAGGTGGCATGAATGCCAGAAAAAGACATAACAGAGTGTTAAAGATGGCGAAGGGCTACAGAGGCGCCCGTTCCAAACAGTATAGAGTGGCAAAACAGTCCGTAATGAGAGCACTGGCAAGTGCTTATGCAGGAAGAAAGCAGAGAAAGAGACAGTTCAGACGTCTGTGGATCGCTAGAATCAATGCTGCAGCAAGAATCAACGGTCTGTCCTACAGCAAGTTTATGTACGGATTAAAGCTGGCCGGAGTTGAGATGAACCGTAAAGTATTGTCTGATATGGCGATCAATGATGCAGAGGGATTCGCGAAACTGGCTGACATGGCTAAGGAGAAAATTGCTTAAAATAAGATAAAGAAACGGTCTTCCAGGGAGGAGGACCGTTTTTGTTTTATCACGCATAAAACCGCTGAAAGGCATGAAAATCTTTTTTATGTGTAGTGATACTTTTCTCTGTTTTGATGAAGAAAAACCAGTGCTGCAATCATAGTGATTAGCTCTGCTATCGGTACTGCAAGCCATACGCCCGTTACGCCCAAAACATTCGGCAATGTAAGCAGCAGGACCGTAATCAGTCCGAATGTCCGCAGGAATGACAAAATTGCCGACAACTTCCCGTTTGATAATGCTGTAAATGTGGCAGAAGTAAAAATGTTCAGCCCACAAAACAGAAAGCTAAAGGGAAAAATCAAAAATCCGTTTCGTGCAATTTCATAAACAGGCGTGCCTTTTTCTGCAAAAATACCAACTAATGGCGAACCCCAAACAAAAGCTATTGCAAAAATAGAGATAGAAACAAAAACAATGAACCGCATACAAATAGAAAATACATTCGTTAGCTGTTTTTCGTCTTGCTTCCCATAGTTATAGCTGATAACAGGGGCTACTCCCATAGAAAAACCTATG
>CAJUPP010000121.1 GCA_910588325.1 uncultured Hungatella sp. | reverse complement strand
GCTAAGATGGGGATGGCTAATACAATCTTTGCTTTGGTTTTCCCGGGCCTGGTCAGTGCTTTTGGCGTATTTTTCCTGCGTCAGGCGTATATGAGTATCCCAGATGAAGTAGGCGAAGCAGCCTATCTGGATGGCTGTAATCAGTGGCAGACATTTTATAAGATCATGTTCCCTCTGACAGGAACCTCCGTAGCGGCTCTGACCATCTTTACCGCCGTTTTCGCATACGGCGACCTGATGTGGCCGTTGGTTGTTAATTCTGATCTGAAGATGATGACGCTGTCTTCCGGTCTCTCTACTCTGCGAGGCCAGTTTACTACCAATTTCCCAGTGCTGATGGCTGGTTCTCTGCTGGCTATGTTGCCGATGGTAGTGCTGTACCTGATCTTCCAGCGTCAATTTGTGGAAGGGATCGCCGGCACTGGCGGGAAATAAGCTTTCGGACGGTTCCGGCATAAGCTGTCGGAACTGTCTTTTATGATATCGGAACGATATACAAGGGGGTATCTCTATGATTGTACTTGACCAGAAAAACAGAATCTTTACACTGCATACTCAAAATACTACATATCAGATGAAAGCAGACCAATATAATGTACTTCTGCATACTTACTATGGATCAAGGATTGATGGCTTTGACCTGTCCGCTTTGATCCAATACGGTGACCGCAGTTTTACTCCAAATCCCAGCGAGGCAGGGAGTAACCGGAATTATTCATTGGACGTTATGCCGCAGGAATATTCAACCTGCGGCGTAGGTGATTTCCGTCTGCCCTCTATTGAACTGGAACTGGCAAACGGCAGCCATACAGCGGATATGCGTTATGAGGGATTCCGTTTGGAAAAGGGTAAATATGCTATGGAGGGTCTGCCTGGTTTTTATAGTAATGAAGACGAAACAGAAACACTGGTAATTACATTGAAGGATGCTGCTGCTCAGGTGGACATGGAACTGTATTACAGTGTATTTGAGGATTACGATCTTATTACCCGGACTGTCCGGGTAGTTAATCAGGGGACAGAAGAAATCCGTTTATGCCGCTGTGCTTCCCTCTGTCTGGATTTCCTTCAGTCTGATATGGATTTTATTACATTCAATGCCAGTCATCTGATGGAAAGGTGTATGGACCGGGGGGCATTGCGGTCAGGAATACAGAGTGTGGGAAGTGTACGCGGGATATCCAGCCATCAGCATAATCCTTTTGTAATCTTGTGTGACCGTGGCGCCGATGAAGAAACGGGTATATGTTACGGTGCTATGCTTCTATACAGCGGCAATTTTGAAGCGGCTGTGGAATGTAGCCAATATGAGAACAGCCGTCTGATTATGGGGATTCATCCTTATCATTTTTGCTGGACATTGGCAGCGGGGCAGGTGTTCACTACTCCGGAGGCGGCTATCATCTGTTCCCCTAATGGCTTTGGGCAAATGAGCCGGCAATACCATAGAGCCATCCGCAGGCATCTCCTTCGGGATCCTTATACCGGCAGACGCAAACCGGTTCTGGTGAACAATTGGGAAGCAACTTATTTTGATTTCACTGCTGACAGGCTGGCCGACATTGCAAGGGAGGCTGCGGCTTTGGGGATTGAATTGTTTGTCATGGATGATGGCTGGTTTGGATCCCGGAATAATGACAACTGCAGTCTGGGCGACTGGCAGGTGAATTTGGATAAACTTCCTGGAGGATTGGAAGCTTTGGCTTCACGCATCAAGAATATGGGAATGAAATTCGGTATTTGGATGGAGCCGGAAATGGTCAAT
The DNA here is from genome assembly GCA_910588325.1 of uncultured Hungatella sp. Lineage (GTDB taxonomy): Bacteria > Bacillota > Clostridia > Lachnospirales > Lachnospiraceae > UBA3402. The sequence goes on along the minus strand of CAJUPP010000121.1, from coordinate 2,581 downwards.
GAAGATAGCGATCTTTATCGCGCTCACCCGGACTGGGTGCTGCAAGTTCCTGGCCGTGTCCCTTCCCGGGGCAGGGGGCTGGTATTGGATTTTTCCCGCAAGGATGTCCGGGATCATATCTATGATCAGATGAAAAAGGTGCTGTCCTGCGTCGAAATTTCTTACCTGAAATGGGATATGAACCGAAGCCTTACCGATGTCTGGTCGGCCGCTTTGCCTGCACGGTTTCAGGGAGAGGTTTATCACCGCTACGTCCTGGGAATCTATGATTTGCTGGAGCGTCTGCACAGAGATTATCCGCATATCCTTATTGAAGGCTGCTGTGGCGGAGGAGGCCGGTTCGATGGCGGCATGCTCTATTATACCCCCCCAGATTTGGTGCAGTGACGATACGGATGCTGTGGACCGTCTGCGTATACAGTACGGCACATCCTTTTGTTATCCGGTCTGTACTATGGGAGCACATGTATCAGCGGTTCCCAATGAACAGAATGGGCGCGTCACTCCTCTAAAAACCAGGGGAGTCACTGCAATGAGCGGAGCTTTCGGTTACGAAATGGATTTGGGTAAGTGTACTGCAGAGGAGAAAATGGAAATCCAGCGTCAGGTGGAGAGTTATAAGATTTATTATGACCTGCTTCATGATGGAGATTATTATCGCCTTAGCAGCCCCTTCCAGGACGGTATTTACACAGCCTGGGAGCATGTGTCCGCCAACCGGCGCGAAGCTCTGGTCAGCGTGGTGTATGACCGTAATGGAGCAGCGCCGCTTTTTGGCACTTTGCGGTTAAAAGGGCTGGATCCTGCTTTTCAATACCAGATTAACAGGACAGATTCTTTTTACAGCGGTGAGATTCTGATGAAGGCAGGTTATCCGCTCCCCCAGATGAAGGGAGATTATTCTGCCGTCCAGATTTACTTAAGGGCATCCGAATAATTAAAAAATCCCACAGGAATCCTAATGTGCTATGACAACGTATTCCTGTGGGATTCTTATTTTTTGTTTAAAGGAGAAAAAACCGTATTAACAGGCAGCTCCGTTTTAGAACAATTTTGCTTTCTCCATTCCTGGGGGGACAGACCGTAGGATTTTTTGAAAGCCTGCGAGAAATAGAGTTGATTGGGGTAACCGCATTGAACTGCTATTGCTTTAATCTCTCAGGGTCTAATTCCCCGCAGCTCTGCTGCGTAACAAACTTTCTCATGGAGCGACCCTTCAGATACCCCGCAGCTCTGCTGCGGGGTAGTTCATTGGGTAACTCTGTGAGACGCATTAATTCTGTTGCATTCGTAAGGCGTTGATGAATCAAAAATTCTTGCGGAGTACAACCCATTACTTTTTTGAACTTCCGGCTGAAATAGTTGCGGTTCAATTTACAGAAGTCGGCCACCTCATCAATTGTCAGTTCACGGCTGCAGTTTTGCTGGATATAAGCTACAGCCTCATTGATATAAAAGTCCTTCTGATTTTTTTCCGCAATATTCTGCCGGCTGGATGAATATTCAATAAGTTCATCCAGAAACAAATATAATTGTCCTACTAGATGAATGGGAGATTTTGCAGAGTTCTCATAAAAGTAAAGCATCCGTTTTTGCAGCAGTTCTCCCTGTTTTATATTCTGCGGAAGGTAAATGGGCTGATCCCACTCCAAACCTGCCTGAAGGAGGCATTCCTCCGCGCGGATTCCGTCAAATTCTATCCAAACATATTTCCAGGGATTGATTTCATCTGCGGTATACATATTGATCTGTCCAGGACAGATTAAGAATGCTTGATTTGCTTCCAATTTGTATTCATGTATTTCGCCGTTGGTGGAATGAGAGAACAGCATTCCTTTTCCACTGATAATATAGTGAAACAGATAATGGTTACGGACAAAGGGGCCAAAAGAATGAAGGGGTTTACATTCTTCCCAACCATACTGATAGGGTCGGATATCAAAAAAATGCTCGTTAGGGAAAAGCGAGATGTGTTTTTCTTCCATAATACGCAACTCCATGTAAACATTGAAATTTATTTCCTTATTGGTACAATAATATTATTATACGATATTGGAGGGGAAACAACAATATATAGATAGTGCTTATCTCAATTAAAAAAGGATCAAATGTATGGGAAAAATAAAAGTAATTGCTTATTGAGCAAAGAGCCGTCGAAAAATTGATTTTCGGCAGCTCTTTGCTCTAAGAATTTTGAGGATGGCACTTTGAAACTGCAGGTTCCGAAAAACAGTAAAGAAGTAGTTGTGGAGAATCCAAACTATATTACAATTGAAGGCTGACAGATTCTGCACAACGGGTAGATAGACTATTTATACATTGAATGAAAAAGCGATAAGGAGACTTTCGGGTATCCATATCGCTTTTTGTGGTTAACTGTAAGATGTATTCGTTACAATGGAAATAAATTTTTTCAAAAGAGGGTTTTGAGAACTTTTCTTAAAGAAGATACCATAGGATAAAGGCTCGCTGTCTTTTAAGGGAATTCCGCGTATATCCGTGTTTACAAAATTCATAAGCGGAAGAACAGAGCAGCCATAACCTGCTCTTACAAGCGTAAGGAGTACCTGCAGGTTTTCAC
>CAJUPP010000120.1 GCA_910588325.1 uncultured Hungatella sp. | reverse complement strand
GTCATTACGATTTTTCTTGAAAGACTGCGAACAAGAAAATATAAATTGTTAGTTGGCCTTTTGGACGGCATATCCCAATAAGCCACAGCACGACCAGGGCGGGCATCCCCGGCTTTCCAACCGAACAGGAGATGTTTTCGGGAAGGAAAAGGGACTGCAATCACGCAGTCCCTGACCTTCAAGGCAGATGGATATGACAGGGCGGCATGTGATTTTTTCAGTAGCTTTCCTGTGTTCACCAGGGAAGGCTGTCTGGACTATGGCTGTCTGGAAGGGAGCAGGGCATATCTGAACCTTATTGACAGAGGAAGTGGATGGGAGATTGTATCTGCTGATTATGATTATTCCTATTATGGTATCAAACAGGGGGAAGAAGAGCAGGCATATTTTGGGGAGGCAGTATATGAAGGATGAGACAAGAAGAAACGATATTTCAATGGAGCAGATTATCAAAGAAGCAGAGCAGGAAGTAATGCTTTTGTGTTCCAACACAGGCAAGGCATATATCAAGGTCTCCAGGGAGAAAGCGGCATCACAGCTCATACCGGTAGACAGTGAAACCTTTGAAGAATGGTTCCGTGCCTACTGTTATGATAAATATGGCAGGATATTGTCACCCGGCGGCCATGCCCAGGCACAGGCACATATAAGGATGAAGGCAAGGCAGATAAAAAATCGTTCCAAGTTTTATAAAAGGGTATATGAGGAACCGGACGCAATTTATTATGACCTGGGCAAAGAAGATGGAAAATATCTCAAGATAACCGCAGAGAACATAAAACTGGTGAAAAACTCCAGAATACTGTTCCACCACAGTGCCATCTTTGCGCCGCAGACAGAACCGGACTTTGAAAATGCAAGCCCCAAAGACGTAATGCGTTTTATCAAAAAACACTTTAATTTTAAGAGTGAATCCGATCGGATACTTTTCGCCGTATTTCTTGTGGGGTGCTTCTTTGGGGAGCGTTTTTCTAATCCTGTATTGGAGATTTACGGCCAGAAGGCCAGTGCAAAATCCACCTGCTTCAAAAGGATACAGGATTTGATAGACCCGCTTACAGTCAATCCCCTGTTTCCCATGTCCAGGAAGGAAAACGAGGTGGCAATATGCCTAACGAAGGAATACATGGTATGCTTTGACAACATCAGCTATATTTCCCAGGACATAAGCGACCTGCTTTGCCGGAACTATACAAGGACAGTCCAGGTGAGAAGAAAACTTTTTACGGACAATACGCAGTCCATTTCAGAACCCAATGCAATCGTCTGCATCAACAGTACAAGGCAGTGCATTATAAGGAGCGACCTGGCAGACAGGGCAATCTTTCTGGAATTGGAAAGGATAAAGCCGGAAGAGATGCTTGGCGATGAAGAACTGAAGAAAAAGTGGGAAAAAGACAGACCACTCTTTTTCGGTGCGCTGTGCCAGACCGTCAGGGGTGTATTGGGAGACGGAAATCCACTTGCAAAGCCGTCACCGGTAAGAATGGTTGATTTTTATGAAATGGCGGTCAAAGCCGGAAGACAGCTTGGGTATTCGGAAGAAAAGGTATATGAGGCATTTCGACTGAACAGGAAGAAAATCAATGAATCTGTCGTCTCTGGGAATGTACTGCTTATGGCAGAAAGGGAAAAAGGGATTTGCCGCCATCGGTGCCACAGGGAGAAACATGGGCAAAATGAATGAAGAGTGGTTAGAGACGGTTATGGGACTGATGGCTGCAATCATCACCGCTGTTTATTCAAATGAGGAAAGGGTGGAAAAAGAACAGGAAAGAGAATAGATTTGTTTCTGACAGAGAAAACCGGATAGTTGGATGGCATCTGCAGATGCTGTCCCCTATCTGGTGATTTTGAACTTATCCCTATGGAAAGATATATATCATAATTTTGAACCATCAAAGAAAGAGAGGCAGACTATATGAGCAAAGAGGAAAAAAGAAAACGAGTGGCTATTTACTGCCGTGTCAGCACCACAGAACAGGCGGAAGAGTGTTACAGTATCGGGAGCAGGAACGCCTGATAAGGGAATACTGTACAAAACAGGGTTATGAAGTCTATAAAGTTTTTTCTGATGCCGGAATCAGCGGAAAGGATATTGTACACAGGCCGGCCATACAGGAATTATTAAAGGATGCCACGGAAAAGAAGTTCGACATGGTGATGTCCTGGAAAATCAACCGGTTAAGCCGTAAACTGGAGGATGCCATCAAAATCGTGAACACATTGGACAGATATGGAATTTCCTACCAGTCCTATTCGGAACGGTTTGAATCCGATACACCGGCAGGAAAAATGCAGTTTCAGATGATGGCGCTTGTGGGAGAGTTTGAGCGCAATACCATTGCACAGAATGTAAAGATGGGAATGAAGGCCAAAGCTCGTGCAGGGGAATGGTGCGGTGGTGCAGCCCCTCTTTGATATCACTGGGTTCCCCTGGAAGGTACAGAAAATGCGGCAAGGAAGAAATCACGTTTGGAGACTGAGGAAACGGAAGCGGAGGCGGTACAGCTAATCTATGATATGTATGCGTCAGGCAAGGGTTATAAAGCGATTGTCAATCATATCAATAAGTTGGGATATAAGAGTAAAAAGGGGAACGCTTTTTCCGTAGCACAGCTTCGGACGATACTTACCAACCCTGTCTATATTGGAAAGGTACGCTATGATGCCAGAAGGAACTGGAATGAGAAACGCCGTAGTAATATCAACCCGGAGCCTATCATAGCTGATGGAATTCACCAGGCAATCATAGAGGAAGAACAGTGGAACCAGGTACAGTTCTTGATCAGCCAGAAATCAGGGAAGCCTTCCCGTATCTATGACGGGGAATATCCGCTGACAGGGGTACTGAAATGTCCGGAGTGCGGCGCAGGCATGGTCATATCCAGAGTATGCAACAAAAAAGTGGACGGGAGCAAAAGAAAACTTACTTATTACGCGTGCGGCAACTGGAAAAACAAGGGGACAGCGGTCTGTCACAGCAACATGATAAGGGTGGAAAAAGCGAACAGCGTTGTCTATCAGCGGATGGAAGAAATCCTGAATGATGACAAAGTATTCAATGAAGTCTATTCCAGAGTAAACCGGGAGCATAATATCCTGAAAAAGAATGCCTGTATGGAACAGACCCTGCAGGAGAAGGAGCGGCAAAAACTGGAAAACCGTATGAGCCGGAACCATGAAGCTTATGAAGACGGGTTGATTACTAAGGAAGAGTTTCTGACCCGGAAAAATCAACTGGAACAGCAGATGGAGCAGGTCAGGGAGCGTACAAACGAAAGCCGCCTTATTCTATTGGAGGAAGAGCGCAGGGAGATACCTAAAGAGGCTGTGAGGGCTATTTTGCAGAATTTCAGCCTGGCCTTATCTGGCGACATAGACCATACCATTCGAAAAAGACTTCTGCACCTGTTGATTAAGGAAATTACCGTAGACAGGGACAGGAACATAGATTCTATCAAAATAAAGCTTTCAGACGACCTGATAAGATTTTTACAGAACAACGGCGGCACACCTCCAGACGGTGAGCCGTCTGTTTTTATGTTCCGGGAATTTGGGATGAAGTCGCTGGAACTGGAACTTGTGATTTAGAGGTTCCAAAGATGAATAAAAAAGAGAGGATAAAAAGAGATGAAATACAATCTGAACCAGTATCTAGCAACAGAGTATGAGAAGCTAAAAACGGAGACAGAGCAGAGGGAGTTTGTGGAAAAGATACGTTTTTTGATGATGGCAAAGGACAAAAATTTTACAGATTACTACTCTAACCGCACCTTGGCAAAAGAAGAATTTTACTCAGTGGCAGATACGCTCTATGAGTTGAACAATCTGTGGATGCTGTCAGGATTTATCCGCCAAAACAGGCAGGTCTTGTTCCAGGAGCTAAACAGCATGAATGGCTTGAAAAGTCCGGATTTTACGGAAACCTGCAGGTTTGGAAAGGATACCATGCTGTCAAGAATGTTCCAGGTCATGGAAAACTTTCAGCTGAACGGCTATATGGTGGCAGAGGATGCGGGTTTGGGTTATACTGTGGCTACCCGTAGGATGAAAGCCTATTCATTTACAGCAAAAAGAGGGAAAAGTGTGCCGCAGATTATTTTACAGGGGAACTGGGTGGAGCAATGGGGATTTGAGATTGGCTGTAGTATATCGGTGGAGTGCTATCAGAATAAGCTGGTCATCCTAAAAGATTAAGAGCGAAAAATTCCGGGAGACAGGTTCTCCGCTTCTTGTAATTTGCCGGAAGGCTGTGTATAATAAGAATAGGCAGCAAAATTCTTGAAACATACGGGGTTTTTCGGCATTAATTTATTTGATAGAAAGCAGGCAGATAAATGGGAAACATGGAAACAAAGCAGACAAAATGGGAAGAATTAAGCATATCCAATGATTTCCTGTTTGGCAAGGTCATGCAGAATCCGGAACTGTGCAAAGAGTTATTGCAGAGGATTCT
>CAJUPP010000119.1 GCA_910588325.1 uncultured Hungatella sp. | reverse complement strand
TGGAGGAAAAACAGACATGGAAAGACCATTATTTCGGGTATCGGACAGAGGGATTGACAGAAGCGGGAAGATTGTGGTAACAGAAAAGCTTCAAGATTTGATTGACGAAACGGCAAAAGCAGGAGGAGTGCTGCTTTTAGAGAAGGGGACATATCTAACTGCTTCTTTATTTTTGAAGAGCAATATGGAATTTCGGTTTGAAGAGGGCGCGGTACTTTTGGGAACGACGGAGGAAAGCCTGTATCCGGTGATGCCAACCAGGGTAGCCGGTATTGAGATGGACTGGTATGTGGGAATTTTGAACTGCAATAACCAGCATGATGTGACAATCAGCGGCCCCGGGACGATCGACGGACAGGGAGAGTACTGGTGGAGAAAGTACTGGGGAGACGATATGAAAGGCGGCATGCGGAAGGATTATGATGCCAGAGGTCTCCGCTGGGCCTGTGATTATGATTGTATGAGAGTCAGGAATGTGGTTGTTATGGAGTCTGAGAATGTGACGCTGAAAGAGTTTACCTCCAGCCATTCCGGATTCTGGAACGTCCATGTCTGTTACAGCAGCCAGGTATATATAGACAGTGTTCGGATTATGGGCTGCGGCGCACATAGTCCCAGCACAGATGGAATTGACATTGATTCCTGCCATCATGTGCTGGTGGAACATTGTGTTACTGATTGCAATGATGACAGTATCTGTATTAAGTCGGGAAGAGATGCAGACGGAGTGGCCGTGGGCCGTCCATGCCATGATATTACGGTAAGAGACTGTGAGATTTTGGCAGGGTTTGGGGTTACGATTGGGAGCGAAGTGTCTGGCGGAGTTTATGACATTTTGCTTAAGGATATTCATTATCATGGAACGGACTGTGGATTCAGGATCAAGTCTTCCCTGGCGAGGAGAGGATACATTAAGGATGTGACCGTAGACGGCCTGGATATGGTGAATGTGAAATATCCATTCCATTTGTTCCTGAATTGGAATCCGGCTTACAGTTACTGTCAGCTTCCGAAAGGATATGAAGGGGAGATCCCGAAGCACTGGGAGAAATTGCTGCGGCAGCTGCCAAAAGATATGCCAAAGACTCAGGTCAGTAATCTGATGATTCAGAATGTAGTATCGCGGAATGAGGAAGGATACGACGGGATCAGTCGTGCCTTTCATATCGAAGGGTTTGAGGATATGCCCATCGGGGGGCTTACGTTTAAAAATGTGTCCATTTCCTGTAAGGAGTTTGGGGTGATTAACTGCACACAGGGGATTACATTTGAGGATGTGAAAGTGTCGGTTATGGGGATGCGGGATGAGAAGAATGATGAGTATGATAACCGGTAGGGTGAAGGTTTTCTGCTGTACCTTCGCCTGACTATCAACGGAACCGGCAATTATTATGTAGAATCCAGAACCAGGAGCCTGAAACGGACGGATGTGATCGAGATGGAGAATTGGCATGGTAAAGAGTACCGTATCCGAGGCGAAGAGCAGCTAATAGAATATCTGGATAATCATGGTATCGATAAGGGATATATACCGGGAAGGATTTTGCCGCCTGCGAAATGTGATAGATACCCCTCTGATGCTGACATTGTATGCCAGAAGCCAGTTTTTAAAAGAGAGAAATCCGTATGGGGAGGTTTCCTGGCGTAAAAATGTGAATGCCGGCGCCATTATATGGAATTACCTGCAAAGTGAGATATGCAGATTGCGGCAGGATCATCAGGATTACTTAAGCGGTGCGGTGATAGCGGAATTAATTGCGCCCTGTATTTCTTATGAGATGGCGAAAAAGCAGGAATTTATTGTCAGCAGAACCATATTTCAGACATACATTAATAAAGCATACAGTCAGTATCTGCAGCAGAAAGAAAAGGATTCCTTTCCCCAGCACATATGCCTCCTGAAACAAAAAGAAGGTGCTATAGATATTAGAAAGGATGATATTTACAGATTACTGACTGTGACGCTGAATCTGTTTCTGGAATCCGAAAATGGAAAATCCGTTCAGTTTATGCATCAGAATTTCAGGGATTGTTTTGCAGCAATCCATATTTTTCAGAAAGCGGAAACAGCAGGTGGGATGGGGGAGACGATTCCCCAGGAGTGGACAGAACCGTTTCACACATACACATTGGAATTTTTAGCGGACCTGATACAGACAGAGGAGGTCTGCGAATCCGATACAGGTGTATGGGAGAAAATATGGGCTTATAATTATCAGAAGGAGCCGGATACTTTTTGGGGAAATGATCATCATATGACGGTCTCCGCAGTCTCCTGGTGTCCGGATAACCGATATTTTCTCAGTGCTTCCTATGACTGTACCCTGCGTATCTGGAATATGGAGGATGGCTCATGCAGGATTCTTGAAAAGACGATGAATCCACATAAGCGGTATATTCGCTGTGCCGCATGGTGTCCCGGGGATATACACAGCTTTGTAAGTGCTGGTGATGACAAAAGCTTAGTGTTATGGAAATATAACCAGGAAAGCGGACGGTGGATTTCACAGGAAATTGGATCTTGTAACGACTGGATCATAAAACTGACGTGGTCTCCAGACGGAAGAAAGATTGTATGCGGGGATCGAGGCGGCAATGTGAGCCTGTTTTTCCTGAACGGTGAATGTCTCTGTCGGGAAAAGATGCATGGGGAGACGGTCAGATACATTTCCTGGTCACCGGATGGCAAAAGTACGTTTGCAACAGGAGCCGATGACGGTGTTATATGTGTGTGGAGGGGCGAAAAGCCGGTTCTTGTTTTAAACAGTCACAGCTGACTTCTCTTTCATGGGTCGGCGGAGGAAAGATTCTGGTTGTTTCAAGCACATCTGCTATTTTACTGATTGATATGGAAGCTTTGTTAGACAGCGGTAAGGAGTGGGACAATACAGACAGTGAATTTGTTATAGAAAGGATTTCAAAGGAATCCATTTCTTTTGTTGCCGCTATCATAAAAGAGGAGTTTGATTATATTGCCGTTTTCTATAAAAATGCGATCGAAATCTATAAGGGCTGTGTGGTCCATAAGAAGTATCAGATTTTTTCGGTAGCCATACGGGATATGAATTTTTATGATATGAATAAGATTGTCTGCGCGGACTGGACATCTGACTGTGGCAGGCTTATCAGCCGTAAATGCCTGCTCTCTGCAAGGTGTTCAAGCTGGTCCCATGACGGCGGCAAGCTTGCAGTCGGGTACGACAGCGGTGAAATAAGAATATGGGATATCAGGCAAAAGTGTTGTGAAAAGATTATGGAAGGCCATGAAGACAGTATAAAGTGTGTTGCCTGGTCGCCGGATGATGACTATCTTGTTTCCGGAGCAGACGATTTTAGCGTACGGGTTTGGGAAGTAAGCACCGGAAAAAATATCCGCAGTCACAGAGAGCGTGGGGGCCTGTAAACAGCATTTTATGGTTGAACAACCACTGTATTATAAGCGGATCAGACGATAAAACACTGCGGATATGGGATTATGAATCGGGCAAATTCAGCCAGCCTCTTAAGGGGCACACCAAAAGGATATACAGCATTGCGGTGTCGCCGGACGGGGCCTTTGCAGTGAGCGGAGGGAATGATAAGAAAATCTGTCTGTGGAATATTACAGGAAGAAAATGTATCCAGACTATTGACAGCGGGCATGAGGAATCTATAAGAGGCCTGGCCTGGTCTTTAGATGATCATTGGATCGTCAGTTCCTCCAACGATTATACATTGATACGCAGAAGCTTTGACAGGGAAAAGTCTCAAATCAGTGAAGAATTTGAACAGCTGTCCCGGGAGCATGAAGATTTTATCTACAGTCTTGCCATATCGGGGAACAACAAGTATATTATTACGGGATCTACAGACACTGATGTTGGTTTTTGGGACATTGAGACGAAGAAATTGCTGGCAAAGGCCAGGGATCATGAGAGCTTTGTATGGAATGTCAGTGCCGGCCCACAGACAGACGGTATGTTCTTGGCGGCCAGCACATCCAGCGACAGCACGGTGAAAATCTGGAACGTGACAGAAATTAAGGACGAAAAGGTGCCTTTATATGCGGATTTTCCTGTCATACCGGGTATTAATATTGTAAACTGTGATTTTTCAGAAGCCAAAATAGAGTCAGAGAAGCTGAGGGAGATGCTTGCTGTAAATGGGGGAAGGGTATAGGCCTTTTTTAATAACATCGACAATCATTCACAATTATTTTTACCACGAAAATCCGCTTTGCTTCCTTACAATGTGAAAATAAACTTTTCGCTTCAGAATAATTTTTTACAGGGGAGTATTAGTACAACGAATATTAGGTAATTGGCAGTTTGACTTGCCTATTTTCCCGATAGCACTACTCCTCAAGCCTCAGCGTAGCCACCGCTACGCCTGTGTTTGTGGAGCAGCACTCTCAGAAAAATATTCTGCGTCAAACTATCCAAAACTTATTTTGCGTTATACTAGGATCAGCCGACATGATTTCTTCAGCAAATAAATTTAAATTTCTTTATAGTTAATTTATACCATGGATTTTTTCAAAACCTATTTATATCGGAAAACGGAAATGGAAGGCATTCCTTCATGGACTTGTATTTGATGTGTGCCGGATATTTCCCATAGATCCGAAAGAGATTGTAAAAATGAAAAATACCCTGTGGAATCGCCTGCCTAAAATGGGAAAGGGGGCCGACGTATGTTCTTATGCATGGCTGATCCAAGAACCATTTCCTTTGACTGGGAGAACAGCGCTAACAAACCAAGCTGTTCCTATGGGGCAGAAAATGTCTTTTACTCAAACTTCCCACATCAAAAATGGGATTCGTTGAAAAAATCAATACTTTAGCCTATAATATATTTTTATGCCGCTATTTCTTTCCATTCCAAAGCCTCCTGCATATATTGGGGAAGGCGCTGAATAAAACTGGAGGCGAATTCTTCCAGCTGGGCTACTGACAGCATCATGTACGGGAAAAGATGATAGTAGCATGGGCATTCATGGCATCATAGGAGATAACCTGGTACTCTTTTACAAGGTTCAGGTAAGATTTGCATATTTTGAAGAAGACCTCTATGTCCCAGCGTTTCCCATAAACGCGGATGATTTCTTCT
>CAJUPP010000118.1 GCA_910588325.1 uncultured Hungatella sp. | reverse complement strand
CTTCATAGTCAGCCGCCTTTGCCAGGTCCTCCAGATCCATAAGATACTGGCCCCAGGTAGTATTTACGCGGTCAATATCCTCGTCAAACAAATCAATGTTGGTTCCTGCGTCAAGTGCCGGCTGCAATCCCTCGCGGATACCGGTACGGCCCTTAAACTGCAGATCCACGGTTACGCCGGTGTCCTCGGTAAACTTGTCAACCGCTGCCTGAATCGCCTGGCCCTGAGGCTCCGTAGCCTCCCACATGGACCAGTATACCAGGCTGCCGCCGTCCCCTGCAGGCTCCTTGGCCTCCTCTGAGCCGCCGTCTGCCGGCGCCGCCGCGGTTGTGGTCTCTGCCGGTGCTGCTGCCGCTGTCGTGGTGGTGGTTCCTGCATCCTTACCGCCACCGCCGCATGCAGTCAGGGAAACCGCCATTGCAGATGCCAGTACCAGTGACATAATTTGTTTCTTCATAAATAATATCCTCCTCTTTTTGTCGCATTGTAACGATTCCGCTTTCCACTTCCTAGTTACGCTGCGTAGTTTTGTTGCTGCTATATCCAGTATAGTAAAAATGCACATAAAAATATTTGCACAATCGGCCATTATATTTGTATATTAGGATAATTATAGTCAAAATGCATATATGTTCCTTGAGTTCTCACAATATAATATATGTTTTTGACTATGTTTTTTGAAACAAATTATGTCGAAAATTGAATTTTTACCAATCCTCAGGCTTACTGTGTGTTTTTGGACATCACATAGATCCCCAGAGGATCTGGCTTCCTTCCAGACAAAGCATCTGACAGCTTCCCGTACCGTCGTAGACCGCAGTCTTCTGGGCATCCCCTGAGTTGTTGACGATGGCATATTTTTTGGTCTCAGGATATGCATGAACCTCACACAGAGGATTATCAGCATACCATCTCTTCATGCGGTCTTCCTGTCCGGCACTGTAATAGATGCTGCGCAGAAGAAGCCTGGTGTTTTCATAACTGTAGGGCAGACCGGCGATATAGACGCCTCTTCCTTTACCATAGGGATGGGCGCTTAGGTGGATCTCCCCGTCGGAAAACTCCCCAATCTCCGTATCTGCAGAGAGAGCATAGATATTCTTTACACCTTCTCCAAAGTCAAAGCCTGTTTTCCTGTCTTCCCTCAGAAAATGATGGGGCTGCTCCTCCGTAAAATATTTATCCGTGGAAAGGCTGAATCCCAGCTCCTTATCGACGCCCAGTACATCAGCCAGCTGGAAGAAACGGCCTCCAAAATGGGCTGCCGATGGCTCTCCGATACCCACAAAACCGCCTCCTTCGTAGACAAACCGGCGGATCCGGGTTACAAGCTCTTCATTCAGCCATGCGTCCCCGCCGGAGAAAGCGGTGCCGGCTGCTCCGGCGTTGATGATGACATCAATATCATCAGGAATCCCCCGGTTTAAGATATCGTCAAAGCTTAAAAACACCACGTCTGCACTCATGCCGCTTAAGGACTCCAGCATTCCGAAATAGGAGTAGGTCTGCTTGTACCACAGGGCATGGGCCACCATGAAGGACTGCCAGGACCGCAGCTTTCCCCAGCAGTTAAGGACTGCCACTTTCAGGCCGCAGTACGGGCGGCTTCCTCCAATATTGTCATAGATCTCACGAAACTCATCGGTTACCTTCTCAATGTAATCCACAAATTCCGGAAACTTATATGCAAGGCTTAAGTATCCCCCATAGCCTATCCGGTCCAGGGGCTTGCGCATCAGGGCTCTCCTGGCGCCCAGCCAGTTTTCCCTGGCTTCCACACAGGGGTCGTTTCCCTCATAAAAGGTATCCGGGAAAAAGTAGGGCAGAAACCTTCCCTCTGTGTACTTCACCCCGGGAATGTCGGAAATCAGACGCAGGGTGGCTCCGCCGCCTACACTGCCCACCACGGCGTCCAGACCGATGTTTGGAAAATATGTTCCGTAGGGCTCGGTTCCGATCCAGTTGTCCCCCAAAAACATCATGGCCTCCCGGCCGGCCTCATGAACCAGGGCCACCAGCTCCCCGGCCTTTTTTGCCACGAAGCGCTGGATGAAATCCATATAGTCCAGATACTGCCTGGTGGGAACGCGGAAGGTGGAATTGTAGTAGCCGTTGTCCACAATGTCCTCAGGCCGCAGCCGGTAGCCGTACTCCTGCTCAAATTCTTCCAGAGCCTTCACCGACACCGTGGCTCCGTAGCCGAACCAGTCCACGAATTTTTCCTTTGCCTTGTCATTAAACACCAGGGTAAAATGGTAGAAGAAGGTGGTAAAACGCACCACATCCGTTTTGGGATTGTCCTTTAACCATTGAATCAGATATTCCCTGGCAAACCGGCCGGACGCAGGCTGGCGCACGTCAAAGGGAATCTCATGAGGCTTGTCGCCCCAGTCATTGGTAATGTGATTGTACATCTGGGTGGGATCCCAGAGGGCGTAGACCAGAAACGATACGGTGTACTCGTGAAACGGCAGGGCATGCCGTACCGTAACAATATTCCCGGCCTCATCCACATCCCAGCTGTCTAAAGCCACAGGCTCCCCGGAAGTCCGGTCCATAACCTCCCACCATGTTTTGCAGTCATGGACATAGTCCGGAGCTACCTGCTGTCCAAAATACCCTTCCATAAACGGAATCTCCACCGTATCCTTCACCGCTGTCACCCTGAGGCTCATGAGATACATCTGCTGGCATTCTTCCATATGTTCTTTGGCAAATTCATTGTGCCCTCTGGCTACGAAGTAGGTGGTGTAAACAGACGCATCCAGCGCCTTTACCTCCTCCGGAAGCTTGGTCCCATCGCTGTCCCGCAGGGCATCCGCCCCCCAGCGGTCCATCATTTCCTTTGTTTCATTTAAAAAATTTCCCTCGCTGGGGAGGGTAACCCTTCCTTTTGTTTTTGCCATGTTTCCTCCTGTATATGTTTATGTACTGTTTATGTACTGTTTATGTACTACCGAAATCTTCCCCCCTGCCCCTGATTATGGTATACTGTCCATAAAAGAAATCGAAACGCAAGGAGGCTTTTCATGTCCTACAAAAGTACCCATCTGCGCACCGTCCTCTCTGTCCGCAGCATCATTTCCATCCACTATTTTGACTATATGAGCGATTTTACCTTCCCAGGAGAAAGCCATGATTTCTGGGAGATTCTCTGTGTGGATAAGGGCGAGATTGACGCGGTAGCAGGCAGTGAGCGCCATACCTTAAAGAGAGGCAGCATCATTTTTCATCAGCCGGATGAATTCCACAATGTTATCACCAACGGCCGCAGCGCCCCCAGCCTGGTAGTCATCGGCTTTGAATGCAATTCCCCCTATATGGATGCGTTTAAAGGCCAGATCCTGACGGTCCAGGAGACGGAGCGGGCTCTTTTAGCTCAGATAATCATCGAGGCGCGCCATGCCTTCTGCGGCCGTCTGGATGACCCGTATCAGGAGGAACTGATCCGCAATACCCAGTCCCCTGTCTTTGGGGCGGAACAGCTTATCAGCAGCTACCTGGAAGAACTGCTCATCCACCTTTACCGTCGTTATTTTGCCAACCCTCTTCCCGTTCCCAGCACAAATCCGGAAAGGCTCCGGACGGGGGGGCGTCCAAATGAAACCTATAACCGGATTATCCGCTGCATGGAAGAGCATATCCATGAGCAGATGACCATTGAAAAGATTTGTAAGGACACCCTGGTAAGCCGTTCCCATCTGCAGAAACTGTTTCAGGAGATTCACGGATGCGGTGCCATGGAATATTTTACTATGATGAAGATTAACACTGCCAAGGAGCTGATTCGGACAAACCAGCTGAACTTTACACAGATTTCTGACCGTCTGGGCTATACTTCCATTCACTATTTTTCCAGGCAGTTTAAAAAGCTTACCCATATGACCCCGTCAGAATACGCTTCCTCCATCCGGCTTCTGTCGGAAAAGACAGACCTTCTGAAAGGCAGCCGGATTCCAGGAAAGGCTCAGCACTGATATTTTTGTACGATGGCAGCCAAATCCGCCCATTTTCTCTCTATATCGGCAACCAGCGCCAGCTGGGTGCGGCACCGATCCAGGTTGTGGCCTTCCCGGCTGGTGTGGAAATACACGTCTCCCTGAAGGTAATCAGTGAGAAAACGCATCCCGCATTCCAGGGTCATCATCTTGGCGCCGTAGGGAAGAAGCTCTGTCTCTGTCCGGGTCAGGCGTCCCTGGCTTCCCTCCAGGAATCCTTTTGTGTAAACCTCAAAAAGAGGCAGGGACAGGGAGACCTTGGACAGATCTGTCTCATCCTCCTGGGCCGTATTGGCGCCGAACCGGATGGAATCTCCGTAGTCAAAGATGGAGAAGCCGGGCATGATGGTATCCAGGTCAATGATGCACAGGGCCTGGCCTGTGGCGTCGTCGATCATGATGTTGTTTAATTTGGTGTCATTGTGGCTTACACGGACAGGAAGCCTGCCTTCTTCCTTAAGGCGGAGGGCAAGGCCCATGTCTTCCTTCCGCTCTCTGATAAACTGAATCTCCTCTGCCACCTGGCCGGCCCTGCCCATCACATCCTCCCGGACAGCCTTTTCGAAGGTCTCGTATCTGGCAGGGGTGTTGTGGAAATCGGGGATGGTCTCATGAAGCTCATCGGCCGGGTAATCTGCCAGAAGGCACTGGAACCGTCCGAAAGCTTTTCCACTCTGGTAAAAATCTTTTGGATCCTCCACCAGGTTGTAGCAGGTTGCCTGGGAGATAAAAAGATACATTCTCCAGCAATGCCCCAGGCTGTCTGTGTAGTAATCCTGTCCGTCCCTGGTGGGGACCAGATTCAGGGTTTCACGGTCAGGGTCGCCGTGGTTTTCTATGATCTGGCGGCGCAGGAAGGAGGTAACTCCTTTTACATTGCTCATAAGCCCTTTAATATCTTTAAAGACCTCCTGATTCATCTGCTGCAGGATGTAGGCGTATTCCTGTCCCTTCTCCCGGCAGACCAGGCGGTATGTAAGGTTGATATGACCACTTCCATAGGGCTCACAGGATTCTATGGTTCCCTTTATTAAAAATGCCTGGGCGGCTTCCAGCATGGTCTCACGGCTGTTATTCATGGCGTACCTCCCACAGGGTTTCCGGATAAAGACCCTGATCCTTTAAATGACGGATTGCCTGGATGACAGTCTCTTTGTCCTCTTTATAGGTAACCGTTCTGGAAAGCAGGGACCGCTGGTACGGGGTAACC
>CAJUPP010000117.1 GCA_910588325.1 uncultured Hungatella sp. | reverse complement strand
CGAAAGCATCCTGGGAAGCCTTGAGACGGGGCAGGGGGTGATCATAGAAGACGGAGTCGCCAAGATGCCGGACCGACAGGCCTTTGCAGGAAGCATCTGCACAGCGGATCGCCTGGTAAGAACCATGGCAAGGCACAGCGGGGCATCCCTGGCAGAGGCAGTCTATATGGCGACATCTGTCCCTGCCCGTATCCTTGGACTTTCCGGTGAGACAGGGAAGGTGCTGCCAGGCAGGAAAGCAGATCTGGTACTCTTTGATGAAAATATAAACGTCAAGATGGTGATGACCGACGGAAAAGTCAGAGTCAGCTGTCTGCCGTAGAAGGAAACGCCTGCACGTAACCGCTTAAGCAGTTCTGCACACTCACTGCGCCGGCACTGCTTTCACGAAAATACTGCAGCCCGACAGAATGGAGGAGACAATGGATATTCGTATATATGATACACGGGAAGAGATGGGAAGGGCAGCGGCCCTTGACATAGAGCATGCCATTGCAGACGTACTGAGTAAAAAGCCGTTGTGCAACATGATTTTTGCAGCCGCCCCTTCCCAGAATGAGGTGCTGGCAGCTCTTGTGAAATCTGAAAGTATAGAGTGGAGCCGGGTCAATGCCTTTCACATGGATGAGTATATCGGCCTGCCGGCCCATGCTCCCCAAGGGTTTGCCAATTTCCTCAGGCGTGCTTTATTTGAGAAGGTTCCTTTGGGCAGTGTCAGCTGTATGGACAGTACGGCACAGCCGGAAGAGGAGATTCGAAGATATTCCGGCCTGATTCTGGAAAATCCCTGTGACATCGTGGTGTTGGGAATCGGTGAAAACGGCCATCTGGCCTTCAATGATCCCCATGTGGCATTGTTTGATGATCCCCTGACAGTAAAGATCGTAGAGCTGGATCCGGTGTGTCGGACGCAGCAGGTTCATGACGGATGTTTTGAGACTCTGGGCCAGGTGCCAGAGAAGGCCATGACCCTTACGATCCCTGCCCTGTTAAGGGCCGGGAAGGCATTTTGCATTGTACCCGGGAGAGCCAAGGCCTTAGCTGTCAGGAATACGGTCCTGGGAGAGATCCGGGAGAGCTGTCCGGCCTCTGTTTTAAGGAGACACCCTGACGCAGTGCTTTACCTGGATAAGGACAGCGGACAGCTGATAAAAGGCAGCGCCCCATTGCAGAAATAGCCGGTGCTGCCTGCATAATTGTTTTAGATTGATGAGAGGAGAATATATTTTGGAAAAATGGCTTACAATTCAGCAGATTGAACAGTATCCGGAGATAAATGAGCAGCAGCAGAAGGAGGCTATGGCACAGTGCATCGCTCAGGTGAAGCACAACCTGCCTGCCTTTGAGACTCATTTTCCAGCGGCTAACAGTGAAAACAATTTTTATACACCCGGCATCAATACGGACTGGACCAGCGGCTTCTGGACAGGAGAAGTATGGCTTGCCTATGAGAATGCCATGCATGAGGAAGACCGTCATCTGTTTAAGGAGGCCGGAGATAAGCAGGTGGACTCCTTTTTAGAGAGGATCCGGATCAAGCATTACGTAGACCACCACGACCTGGGCTTTCTCTACACTCCCTCCTGCGTGTCTGCCTACAAGCTGACCGGCAGCGAAAAGGCAAAGGAGGCAGCCCTAATGGCAGCTGACCAGCTGATGACCAGATACCGTCCCAAGGGAAAATACATACAGGCCTGGGGACCTATGGACACACCGGAGAATCACAGGCTGATTATTGACTGCCTGTTAAATATCCCCCTTCTATACTGGGCTACGGACATCTCCGGGGATATAAGGTACAAGGAGGTGGCGGAGAACCATATCCGCACCACTATGAAATACATAGTGAGAGATGACGATTCAACCTGGCATACCATCATGTTCAATCCGGAGACAGATGAGTTTTCCCACGGAGCCACCTGCCAGGGTTATAAAGACAGCTCTGCCTGGGCCAGAGGACAGGCCTGGGGCATCTACGGAACTGCCATTGCCTATAAAAATACGGGGCGGGAAGAATATCTGGACTATTTCCGGAGAGTTGCCGGGTATTTCTTAAGACACCTTCCTGAGGATCTGTGTCCTTTCTGGGATCTGGGATTTGGCAACGGGGATGAGGCAGAACAGCCCAGAGATTCCTCCTCAGCCGCCATCGCCTGCTGCGGTTTCCTGGAGATGAGCAAATATCTTTTTGAAAAAGAGGCCGCCTACTATCAGTCTATTGCCAGAAAGCTGGCTCTGACTCTGATTCAGAATTACCAGGTGACTGACTTTTCTGTCTCCAACGGCCAGCTTCTCCACGGCACCTATGCTAAGAAGACGCCCTATAACACCTGTGCCAACTCCGGGGTGGATGAGTGCGTGATCTGGGGTGATTATTTCTTCATGGAAATGCTCACAAGGCTTATGCGTCCGGACTGGAATATGTACTGGTAATTCGTGACTTTCACAGTCCCCCCATGCCTGCCATCAGGCGCCATCATGAAGGAAAGGGGGGCCTGTGAACCCTCCGGGGGATGCACACAAAATGCCAAAAACAGGCCTCTCAAAGCATTGCTTTATCTCATTTGCAACTTCTCCAATCGTATATTTCTTTATCTCATTTTTCATAGCTTCCCGGATGCCGGATATCTGCATACTCCCACCTTCGTCGTACTATTCTATCCTCTTAAGAAACGTTGTGTACCTGCTTTTGGGCAGATTTGCTTAATGTATTCTATATCTTTCGCGGTGCAGTGTCACTCATTAGCCTTTATGTGATTTTCACAATGAAATCCCGTGCCTTTGACTTGATTTTATTACGATCCTGCTTTAAAATAATATTATGGGATTAAGGAAATCCCAAGAGTATATAAGGAGGTTGCTGTAATGCGCAAACGAATTTTGGTAGTGGATGATGATGCAATGAATTTAAAGAGAACCCAGATGATTTTGGAGAAGTTTTATAATGTACTTCTTGCAGAATCCGGAAGAGAAGCTCTCGATAAAATTAAATGTGAAAAAATCGATTTGATTCTTCTTGATATAGCAATGCCAATTATGGACGGACTGGAGACATTTAAGCGTATAAAGGATTCCAATGTAGAGATTCCTGTCATTTTTCTGACGGCCTCCGGTTATGAGGATGATGTACGTACTGCCATCAGCCTGGGCGCAGTCAATTATCTGAAAAAACCCTTTTTCCCACAAGAACTGCTTAAAAGGGTTGCATTGGGATTGGAGGAACAATGAGAGCAAAAGGGCAGACAAGTGTTCATCTGCTTCTGGCCAGTATTGTCACTATGTTTGGTGTAATGCTGATTCTGATAACCATCGCTTTATCGTGGGAGCTATGGATGGTACCCATCATTTTAATCGGCAATACCCTTGTATGGTGCCTTCATATCGGAAGGGCTGGTTCGGAAACATTTTATGAAAATTTATGTTCCGGGCTGCTGATGGTTGGTTTCTTCTTTTTTGGGGTACATAAGGTCACACTCTTTGATATTCCTTCCGTAGCCTGCATGCTTATTCTTATTTTTTCTATGTTTGACAAAAAGCGGCTGTTGTATATGACAGCCGCCCTGTATGTGGTGGAGCTGATATATCACTTTTTTATTTTTCATACCATCACCTATACCATGGGTACGCAAAATATAATCCGCCTGGGAATGGGCGCCACCGTGATTGCAGGTGCAATGGCTATCGCGTTATATCGGATTAACAAGCGGCGGGAAGCAAGAAAACAGTATGATAAGACCTTTATGGAGCTGGAGACAGCCGGACGGCAGAATGCGGAATTCCTCTCCAATGTATCCCATGAGCTTAGGACCCCTATCAATATGGTTCTTGGCATCAGTGAGGTCATTCTGGAAAAGGATATTACCCCTGAAATACGGGCTGACATACATTCCATACAGATAGCAGGCAAGCGCCTGTCCAACCAGATCAGCAATATGCTTGACTACACGGAAATTGTGGAAGGAACACTGATCCCGACAAAAGAACCCTACATGATTAATTCGTTGATCAATGATATCATTACCATGACAGCCATGCAGAACAGCAAGCACCAGCTGGAGATTGTATTTGATTTGGATCCTAAAATTCCGTCGGTTCTCATCGGCGATGCAGAAAAAATCACCCATGTTCTGAAAATTCTTCTGGACAATTCCATAAAGTTTACGGAAGAAGGCGGCATCAATGTCACTATTGAGTACCGAAGGGAAAGCTATGGAATCAATCTGATTATAGATATCCGCGACACAGGAATCGGCATGACCAGTTCTCAGATTACTCAAATGTTCAATGATTTTTATCAGGTAGACTCAGGAAGCAGCCGTTTTGCCGGAGGGCTGGGGCTGGGACTTCCTATTGCCCGGGGCCTGCTTCATGCTATGGGCGGATTTATCCATTTTGACTGTAAAGAGCAGGAGGGACTCCATGCTCAAATCACCATTCCTCAGGGTGTGGCCAATGAGACCCCTGCCATGATACTCTCCCGGCCGGATAAACTTTGTATCGCCTGCTTCTTCCGCCCGGAAAAATACAGCAGCGACGAAGTAAGAAGATATTATGACAACATGATTCTGCATATGGTAAAAGGGCTTCACCTTGAAGGGTATCAGGCTCATAATTTTGAGGGATTGCAAAAGCTTCTGAGCAACCATCCTGTGACCCATGTGTTCATCGCCCAGGCAGAGTATGAGGAAAATGTGTCTTATTATGAGGATCTTTCCAGAGAGATCCATGTAGTTGTCATTGCCGAGCAGGAGTTTGTACTGAACAGATCCAGTAGGCTTTTAGTCATCCACAAACCGTTCTTTGCTCTTTCTGTGGTGAATCTGTTAAACGGCGATGTTAACAGATTCGAAGAGGGACAGACCGCAGGGCACAAGCCGTTCTCCTGTAAGGGAGTCCGGGTTCTGGCCGTTGATGATGAAGAGATGAATCTTGTGGTCGCCAAAGGGGTACTGGGCAGCTATGGGATCCAGGTGGATACCTGTCTTAGCGGAAAAGAGGCAGTGGAACGATGCGCCTCTACCCTTTATGATATTGTGTTCCTGGATCACATGATGCCGGGCTTTGACGGTGTGGAAACACTAAAGCAAATCCGTAAGATTAACAATGGCGCCTATAAAGAACTGCCGATCATCGCATTGACCGCAAATACCATCAGTGGTGCACGGGAAATGTTCCGCCATGAAGGATTTACGGAATTTATTCCAAAGCCTATTGAACGAGCCGTACTGGAGCGCGTTCTGCGCAAGGTATTGTCAGCAGGCCAAGTTCAGTATGACTTGGCGTCTGCTGTTCCTCTGGAGGAAATTCCAAACGAGACGCCCTCTATCACTGCCTCTCCTGCAGGCAAAAAGAAGAGGAAAAAGAAAAGGAAGAAAAAGGCAGTTTCAGACTCTGAGAAATTCTTTAAGCCTGAGTCCCCTGGGAATAATACGCCAGATTCGCTCTCGGAGGAGGAATCCCCAAAGGAAATGTCTTCGGAGGATTTCTCTGGGAAAGAGTACCCCAGGGAAAGCTCTCCGGAGGATTTCTCTGAGGATGAGTACCCCGGGGAAAGCTCTCC
>CAJUPP010000116.1 GCA_910588325.1 uncultured Hungatella sp. | reverse complement strand
GATTATACCATGTCTTCCGACATGCTCCCTCCGGGGGATGCACACGGTTCGCTTCGGAAACTGTCCTCCCTTTGGTCGGACGCGAACCGGCGCAGGTATAATCTTTATCAAGATTATACCATATCCACAAAAATAATACCAGAGAGAGTTTATGGCTTTTGTGCATAGGACAACCGGCTGTACACATACATATGAACCAAAATTCCTTCAAGAGGCAGGAACAGATATGATAAGAAGGCTTCACGGAATAGTCTGGGGACCTGTGCTTCTGACACTGCTTCTGGCAGTGGGAATCATCTATACACTTCGATCCGGCGGATTCCAGATGTTTGGGATCAAGGTATGGTGGAAGGCGACTGCAGGAAGTCTTTTCCGAGAGGAGAGAGGGAAAAAGGAGGATAAGAAGGGACGTGTGACGAAAAGTCAGGCAGCCTGCACCGCTTTGGCGGCTACAATCGGGACGGGGAATATTGTAGGAGTCGCCACCGCACTGACTGCCGGAGGTCCGGGAGCTATTTTCTGGATGTGGGTTTCTGCGTTTATCGGAATGGCTACGGCCTATGGGGAGACATGGCTTGGGGTAAAGCACCGCTATCGAAACAGGCAGGGGGCCTGGGTATGCGGACCGACGGTATACATAAGCAGAGGACTTCACATGCCGGGGCTTGGACTTCTTTACGGGGGATTATGCCTGATGACCTCCTTTGGGATGGGGAGTATGGTACAGTCCAATGCCGTTGCCCAGACGATTGAATTTTCTACAGGGATACCGCCCATGATCTGCGCAGTAATCATCACCGTTGCCACCTGCTGCGTTGTGGTGGGAGGAATTTCCAGAATCGCACAGGTGACAGAGCGTTTGATTCCATGGGCGGCAGGGATCTATATGGGATTTTCTTTTCTGATTTTGGGATTGTGTTACAGGCAGATTCCGGAGGCGTTTAAGGAAATCTTTCAATGCGCGTTGATTCCGGAGGCAATGTTTGGCGGTATAGGCGGATATGGACTTAGCACAGGATTCCGCTATGGTATTGCCAGAGGCGTTTTTTCCAATGAGGCAGGACTTGGAAGCCTGGCAGGGCTTCATGGAGCCACGGAAGACACGACGCCCCAGGAGCAGGGAATGTGGGCCATGTTTGAGGTGTTTTTTGACACCATAGTCATCTGCACCCTGACTGCTCTTGTGATTCTGTGTGTAACCAGAGGAAAGCTTTCGGGGCAGTACGGGGACGGAGCCGTGCTGACGGCCCGCTGTTTCGGGGCAGTATTTGGAAAACTGGGAGAATATCTGGTATCGGCTTCCATGATCATCTTTGCCTTTGCTACCATGATTGCCTGGTTCTTTTTAGGACAGCAGACGTTGGAGGCTGTTATGGAACAGATTGGCCGGCGGATTTTCCTGTCTGAGACAACTAGAAAAGGAATACGGCTGGGGTATCTGATTTTGTACGGGTATGCTGTATTTTTAGGGTGCGTAAGCAACCTTACTGCTGTGTGGGAACTTTCCGATATCTGGAACGGAATGATGGCGTTTCCTAATATTTTTGCATTGATTTTGCTGCGGAAGCAGGTTACTTATCCGAACAGGAAAAGCCTTGGAAAGAATAATTTTAATGAAATGGGGAAAAGGGAGGAGAGCTGACAACCAGAAGGCTGTCAGCTCGAGTATTATGAAAAAAATCTTATAAGCATTTAGAATGGCAACTGCTTTTGTTTCTATGTTCTTAAGTATATGCCTGATTCATGAAGAAATCATGTGTAGACTGTAAAAGGTTTTTGAATGATTTTTGAATAAAATATGAACGGTCTTATATTTTTGGAAAAATAATCCGATATATAAAAATATGAGAAACAGTAAAATGGTTCTCATAATCGGAGAAACGGCACAAAAAGTGTCGGGGATAAGTATGAAAGAAAGGAGATGAAAAAGAATGTCAGTTGGTGGAGTTTCATTAGGTTTTAATCCTTACGGCAGCAGCTACAGCTATGGAAGAAGTACGCTTGGCAGCTATGGTAACAACAGTATGCTTAACAGCGAGGACTGGACCAACAGCGCCAATGAAGAGGCAGAAAAGCTGAAAGAAAACCTTGGCATATCGGATACGACCAGTACCAATAAGACCAACAGCACCACAAAAACCGGCAGTACAGGAACCACGAAGACCTACGCCAGCGCAAGCAGCGTGTCAGGCTTTTTGATGGGGTATCAGAATGTACTGAAGGAGCTGGAGACCTCATCTGCAAAGCTGACCGGCAGCAAGGCCAATAATGTATTTCAGAATTATGACGCCGCTCTTGCCCGGTATGACGGAAGCGAAGAATCTTCAAAGGCTTTAAGCAAAGCAGAGGACGACGTGGTTTCCTCCATGAAAGATTTCGTTGGAAAGCTTAACAATGCACTGAATTATCTGAAAGCCAATGCAGGCCTGGGGTCAGGCGTAACCAGCCAGTCTGACTCCATTAAGCGTTCAATTCCTTCAGAGAAGACCCTTGCTGCATTGGGAATCAGCTATAACTCCGAAGGGAATCTGGTGCTTGATGAGGAGAAGTTCAGAGAGAAGCTTCAGAATGATCCAGAAGAGGTAAAAGGCCTTGTAGGCGGCCAGTACGGCATGGCAGAACGTGTAGGAAGCAAAGCCACATATGTATTGGATTCTTCTGTAGACAGGATTGTGGGGGAAGAGGAGGCGTCCAAGAGCTCTTCCGGAAGTTCTACAAGTTCCGGCAGTTCTGCACTTTCCAGTTCTAAGAGCATGATGTCTGATTCCTTCCTGCAGTTTGCCAGCTTTGCAAAAGGCGGCGCTTATAATTTAAGCAATTACTATGCGGTGTCCATGCTGAATATTTTGGTATAGCACAAATAGAACAAGCGGAAACTCTCCGTCCCAGGGCGGGGAGTTTTTTTACATAAAACTTTCAAAAAGGAACCTTTGTATTTTGATTGTTCTTAAAAAAGTCTATAAAGTTTTAGCGAACTATAGGAGAAAATTAGTTGACAAAAGAAAAATATCAGGGCATAATAAATATTGTATACACTAGGGGCTTTAGCGTCTTTCTAATATTTGTGTGAGAAAATACAAAAATTTGAGAATAAAATGGTGATTTTGCTTAAAAAGCGGGGGGGCATTACTTTATACGTTCCAGTTACAACAAGATTTATAAAAAAGTCTTGAGATTGAGTTTTAAGATGGTAAATATTGACACTTGAAAAAGAGTATTAAATGATAGAAAATAGTAAGGTGAGAGGAGAAGAAAGATATGTCATCAATTTACGGTAACGGCATTTCGCTGACAGAAAAGGTTCTTGATTTTTTGTGGCAGAGGCAGGCAGTATCTCTGAATAATGTTGCCAATGTAGATACTCCGGGGTTTAAGTCACAGTATGTAACGTTTGAAGAGGAACTTGCCAAACGGCTTTCCGATGCGAGCAATTCGAAAAAGTCCCCGAAACAGAAGGTTTCCAGAGCTGTAGACTCCAGTATGATGTGGGTGAACACTACATGGAACGAATCCAGCAGGCTGGACGGCAATAACGTGGATATGGATCAGGAGCAGGTAGAGATTGTCAGAACTGCGTATGAATATCAATACATGTTAAACTCATTTAATAACGATATAACCCGTTTGAAAAATGCAGCCAGAACCTTCTGATTTTTTATGAACTTTACATAAGAAATTTGAATACAGATATATAGACATTAAGGTCGGAAAGGAAATCGTTTTATGGAGGGAGCATCATTTATCATACCCATGCAGCCATGGGGGACTATCGGAAATCTGAATATGAACAGCGGTCAGGAAGCGGCAGCGGCGGTTAACGAAGAGGCGTCTTTGTTCAAAGATATCTTTAAGAATGCCTTGAATCAGGTAAAAGAAACACAGGCGGACGTAGAATATAAGCAGTACCTTCTTTCTACGGGGCAGTTAGACGATGCCCACACACTTCCTATCGCAGAGGCAAAAGCGGGCCTCAGTCTGGATGTGTTGATCGCGCTGCGGAACAAAACGGTAGAGTCTTACAATGAACTGATTAAGATGAGTGTCTGATGATATTAAATTTGGCAAAGGTTGGATAAGGACGTGCAGAATTTTAAAGAGAGCTGGCAGAATATGTCGGACAAGACGCGGAAAATTATAATCATAATTGCCGGGGTGACAGTTGCAGTCGCCCTAATTGCAATTCTTGCATTGAATCTTGGAGGAAAGGCAGACTACTCTACTTTATTTACTGGTCTTAACCAGGATGAGGCGCAGCAGGTGGTGTCCCTTTTACAGGAACAGGGAATTACATATCAATACAACGACAGCAACGGATCAATTCGTGTTCCGGCGGCTTCCGTAGAGCAGACAAGAGTAAATCTTTTGAGTCAGGGATATCCCAAAAGCGGCTTTGCATATGACATGTATCTGGATAATACCGGTCTGATGAGTACGGAATCAGATAAAAAACAGCTGACCCGTTATGAACTGCAGGATCGGCTGGGAGCCACGATTCGGATGTTTGAAGGCGTACAGGATGCCAAAGTGAATATAAGCGAGGGAGTGGAACAGCAGTATGCGTTAAGTGATACGTCCAGTACTCCGGCTACGGCGTCCGTTATCATAACCATGCAGAAAGACAGTACCCTGACGCCGGAGAAGGCTCAGGCGGTCAAGAACCTGATTTCCCATTCCGTAAGAGGAATGAATTTCGCCGAGGTATCTGTGTTTGACGCCAATACCATGCTGGAAGTAAGCGGCGAGGAAGAAGGATCCGCTTCGGGAGCCACGACGGACCTTGCAAGCCTGACGACCCTGGTGGAAAGCAATATAGCAGCCAATGTGCGGCGGGTTCTGGAGCAGCTTTACGGCAACGGTAATGTGGCGGTATCGGTGAAGGGAACCCTGAATATGGAGAGTTTGATTCAGGAGATCACCCAGTATACCACACCGGATAAAATTGATGAACAGGATAAAACGGGATTTCTGCAGCAGGAGGATGTGACAACAGAGAACACGTCGTCTTCTGCTTTGACGGCCAGCGGAGTAGTGGGGGCTGATGCCAATGCAGATACACCCAGATATACCAATGATGACGGCACAGGCCAGAATGCGGACACTTATTATAACGGAACCGCATCCAGGGTCTGGCTGTATAATGTATTAAAAGAGCAGCGCCAGATTAATCCGGGCGTTTTAGAAGACGTCTCCATCGGTGTCGTGATTAATACCGATGATACCACTACCGTGACCGATCAGGAGCTGATGCGCCTGGTGGCCAACTCGGCAGGCATTCCTGTGGAGACAGTTAATGATAAAGTGACAGTAGTCCGTGCTATGGGGCCGACAAGAGATGTAGTACAGCCGCCGGTAACTCCGGTGACCGGGCCGGCTGCCCTGATCCAAGCGGTTCCGCTTCCGATATTGATTGCCATTGCAGCAGGAATTCTTCTTATCCTCCTTCTGCTGATTCTTCTCCTTGTTAGAAGAAAGAAGAAAAAAGTGCCTGAGGTTGTTATGGAAGGCGATGAGTTTATCGAAGGAGATCAGATGTCTGAAGGAGAATTCCCTGTTGGAGAAGAACTCCAGACAGAAGACGGTCAGCCTGTCACTATGGCCGGACCTGATGAAGAGGAAGATGAGTTTGCCAAGAATGAGGAGATTCTCAATCTCCGTATGCAGCGCAGCCTGCGTCTGAAACAGAATATCGGTGATTTTGTGGATCAGAATCCTCAGATTGCAGCGAAGCTGATTCAGAGCTGGCTTAGAGGAGAGGAGGGAGACGGCGATGTCAGAGACCAAAGAACTGGTACTAGAAGAAAGCAATAGTGTCAAGCCGGAGGGGGAGGCGTTAATCACTGATCCCAAGAGCAAGGCAGCTCTGGTCGTGGTATCCCTGGGAGCAGACAGAGCTTCTCAGATCTACAAGTATTTGAATGAAGAGGATATTGAGGAGCTTACATATGAGGTAGCAAAACTAGGGAAGACCTCCAACACTCAGGTGGAAGGAACTCTGGATGAGTTCTATAAATTATGTCTGACTCATAAGATGATGACAGACGGCGGTCTGGATTATGCCAGGAATGTATT
>CAJUPP010000115.1 GCA_910588325.1 uncultured Hungatella sp. | reverse complement strand
TTTCTACCACACGGACCTGAACCGTGCGCGTCTGCCAATTCCGCCACTTCTGCATATTGCTTTTCCAACGCGCTTCTTAATTATATCATAACTTCCTGGATTGTCAACCAGATTTTTCTATTTCAGCAATGTGTATTTCAAGTAACAGTTCAGATGACCTGAACTGTTACTTCTCCTCAAACACCTTCAGATATTCCCCCACGGACCGGCTCATCTCTTTTGAGAAATCGCTGTTGTATTTCCGGTTGCAGAATGCCTGGATCCAGCTCTTAAAATCCCGTTCCTTGTAATTTTTCCGGAACATTTCTTTCAGTTCCCCGCCGGATTTTCTTTGGTATCCGTTTTCATGAACAATATCTTCCAGGTTGCAACGCTCCGGTTTCTTCCGTTCTTTCTGCTGTTCAGTAGGATATCCGAACACCAGCATGGCAGCCGGGAATACATAAGGAGGCAGGTGGAGCATTTCTCGATGGGTCTCGCACTGTTCCATCACATCTCCAATATAGCAGGAACCGATGCCAAGACTCTCGGCGGCTGTCACTGCATTCTGGGCCGCAATCACGGCATCGGTCACAGCCAGCATCAGATCTCCAACGGCCGGTTTTCTGGGCTGGCAGTCTCCCTCCAGATAGGCGTCATACCATTTCTGGCAGTCGGCGCAGAAGATCAGTACCATGGCTCCTTTGGCGATAAACGGTTGATTGTCACAGGTTATGGCCAGTTTGTTTTTCAATTCCTGATCCGTAATATCCAGGATGGTGTAGAGCTGTTGGTTGCCTGCCGTAGGCGCTTCCATGGCGGCTTTGAGGATTAGCTGCTTGTCTTCGTTTGCTATGGGCTGTTCCGTATAGACACGGACGGATTTCCGTTGTAATAATTCTTTTATTACCTGATTTTCCATAAAATTATCATTCCTTTCACTTTATTTTGGGCAGTGTCGCTCATGTCTGCTGTGGCTTAAGGCCGCAGAGTTGCTCACGTCTGCTGTAGCTTACATCCGCAGTGTAAGCTCACGTCCGCTGGCGCTCCCGTTCGCTCACGGGCCTTTCGGCCCTATGGAAAAGGGAGGAGAAGAAGCTGCTTATGTGCAAGCACAACGCAGCTTCTTCTTCTCCCTTTTCCGCACTGCTCTTCGCTTACGTGGACATTGTATCATGCTCCATATGGCAAATCAAGTGGTTTTCTGCTGCTGTTGGAAAGCCAGCTGCCGTATTTCCTTCCAACGTTTTGTCAGGAAGAAGGTAAACATTACCAGCATGCCGAAGGTAAAGCTGATGGGATAGCAGGCCATCAGATAATTGCCGTCGATAAAGCGGGCAATCAGATGTGCAGATGGAATACGCACTGCCCACAGCATAAGGACATTCACTACAGTCGGGAAACGAACCTCTCCGATTCCGTTTACAAAACAGATGATTCCGTTAAAGATGGCAAAGGGCCAGGTGAGAGGAAGCACAACCCGGATATAATGGGCGGCCATTGCCAGAACTTCCCCATCCTGAGTAAAAAGTCCCAGAATCGGGCGGCAGAAGATGGTAGCCGTGATTCCGGCCAGACCGGTAATCAGCCCGGAAAAGAGAGGAATCCGCAGAGCCCCCTGCTTTAATCGGAGATAATTTTCAGCCCCCAGATTCTGCCCGGAAAATGTGGTGGCGGCGGAGCCGAAAGAATTGATGGCAACATTTGCCATACCGGTCACCTTGGTAGCTACGGAACAGGCGGCCATGAATGTAGACCCCTGGGTATTGATTAAGGATTGAACAAAAATATGTCCTACGGAATAAATAGAATTATTTAATCCCAAAGGCAAACCAATCCGGACAATGCTTAAAAGAATTTGTCTGTCTAATCTTCTGGGAACAGGGGAGAAGTCCAGTTCCGGATAATTCCTTTTTATGTAAGCAATGCTGAAAAACCAGGAGGCAAACATGGCAATAATCGTGGCCAGGGCCGCCCCTGCCACGTCCATGTTGAAAAAAGCCACAAAAATGAAATCCAGGACAATATTTACGACACAGGATATCATAAGAAAAAGAAGAGAAGAGCGGCTGTCGCCTACACCCCGCAGGATACCGGCATTCATGTTGTATCCCATATTTCCGAGAGTGCCCAGGAAAATGATGCGGATATAGGAAACAGCATAACTCCAGGCATCATCAGGAACCTGCATCAGTTTAAGAAGCAGTGGTCCTACAAACAGTCCTAAGACAGCCACAGGAATTGCACACAGAAATAAGAAAGAATTGGCGGTAGCGATAACTGCCTTTAAGCTTTCCGTATCCCCTCTTCCCGTATACTGGGAGACAAGAATGGAAAGACCGGTTCCAAAGCCCATAAAGATACATAAGAGCATCTCCACAGGCTGTGCGCTTGTACCTACGGCGGCAAGGGATACGGATCCGCAGAAATTTCCGATTATAAGAGTATCTACGGTGCTGTATAGCTGCTGCAGTACATTTCCAAGGCAGATGGGAAGAGCAAACAGTACGACCAGTTTCATAATAGAACCTTTTGTCATGTCGATGGTCGGGCCCATGATATTGTACCTGCTTTCGTCAGAAGAGTTTTTATAAAAGGCAGCAGTTTCTGATCTGTCACTGCTGCCGCATTTTATTCCAATATTACTCCAATTTGACGAAAAAAGCAACAGGGATTTTTACTGCTCTTTAGCCATTTCCACCAACTGCAGGAATTCTTTTTTGTAATCATCCGTATTGGCGTGGATGCAGGGCTCTGCCAGGGCCAGAACCGTATCATAGGTGGCATCGCCTTTGTGTTCACTGTCACGCAGGATCATACCGAATTCTGCCACTGCGGCGGCAAAGGACAGGGTTTCGGAAGGTTCAGCCTGGTAGGTGTCAGACTCTACCGGATAGGTGAGAAGCGTGCTTTTTCTGCCGTTTGGCGCCTTGTAGCGCAGATTGACTGTCAGCAGTTCGGTGCTATCCACCAGGTCCGTGGAGGTCTGATATTTTAACTGGGTGCCGGATGAATTATCATCATTTGCAGGTATAATCTCATAGAGGGCAGTTACGCAGTGGCCGGAGCCGATTTCACCGGCGTCTACTTTGTCATTATCAAAGTCTTCCTGATTCAAAAGGCGGTTTTCATATCCGATAAGCCGATACCCGGCCACGTATTTGGGATTAAACTCCACCTGGATTTTTACATCCTTGGCCACAGTAACCAGGGTGCCGCCCATCTCGTCAACAAGAACTTTTTTGGCCTCGTAAATACTGTCGATATAATTGTAATTTCCGTCGCCGTTGTCCGCCAGGGCCTCCATTTTGTTGTCCTTCAGATTCCCCGTGCCCACACCGATGACAGACAGGTGGATTCCGTCTTTCTTCTTCTCCTGAATCAGGCGGGTCAGTTCTCCCTCACTGCTGATTCCTACGTTCAAATCGCCGTCAGTGGCCAGAATCACCCGGTTATTGCCTCCGGAAATGTAATTTTTTCTGGCAAGTTCATAGGCCTTCTCGATGCCTGCGGCGCCTGCGGTGGAGCCTCCTGCCTCCAGATCGTCAATGGCTGCGGCGATTTTTGCGGTCTGATTGCCTGGAACGCCGTCCAGGACTACGGACTCATATCCGGCATAGGTGACAATGGAAACCCGGTCTTTTTCCTCCAGGTTTTCTGCCAGCATAGTAAATGATTTCTGTACCAGAGGCAGTTTATCATCAGAATACATGGAGCCGGAGATATCCAGAAGGAATACCAGGTTGGATGCAGGACGGTGGGAAAAATCGATTTCTTTGGCCTGCAGCCCGATAAGCAGAAGATGGTTGTCTTCGTTCCAGGGGCAGTCGGAATATTCTGTTGTTACGGAAAATGGTTCTCCGCTTTGGGGCTCCGGATAGTCATAACGGAAATAGTTGAGCATTTCTTCGATGCGCACGGCATCCACAGGAATTTCCTGGCCGGAGCGGATATAACGGCGGAGATTGGTGTAGGAGGCTGTGTCAACGTCAACGGAAAAGGTAGACAGAGGTTCCTTAGCAGTGGTTTTATATCCATTTTCGGAAATGTAATTGTATTCTTCTGTATTAAAGTCCCCGTCGCCGTAAGCGGTCCGGTATTTCATAGACATGGATGAATCATTGGCAAAGGCAGAGGCTTCCCCTTCGCCGGCTTCAAAATACATGCTGCTTGAGGAGGGGGCTCCATCTACTGCCCAGGTTTCCGCGGCTGCGGCTTGTGGATCCCCTGCTTCAGAGGAGATTCCTTTGCCGGAACCACCGGAACTTGAAGAAGGCGGGGCTCCGCAGCCGGTAAGGAGGGCTGCTGCTGTAAGAAAACAAAAGCTTTTTTGCATCCAGTTCCAATTTTTTTTCATAATATTTCTCCCTCATATAATAATTTCGGCATGTGCCGCTTTGGGTCACAAGTGTTCCTTCTTGTGTGCGATTCACAGTAATCCCCCATGCCTGCCATCAGGCGCCACCATGAATGATTAGACATCTTTCCCGCTGTATGCCATAACCAGTGAGATAAAATCGGAGAGGAAATCTTCATCTCTCCGCAGGAGCATTCTGTCAAAATAGAAATCATTGGCTCCTTCCTGCTCGCCTACTACCACAAAGGTATTGGCATCGGTCAGGCTGGTGTAACCGGAGTGGAACAGATAGGATCCGTTTCCCGTTACCTGAACCTGAGGAGCAAAGGGAAATAGAAGTTCCCAGCTGTCATCCTGCCTTTTTAAAGGAAGCAGGTAGGAGGCGTCTGTCTGCAGCTGGTACAGAATCTGGTGGTCTCCGCCGTCGGACTTTATGATAGGACTCTTTACGATGACGGATTCCAGTTCTGCAGTGTAGTCCTCGGAATAGCAGATCGAATCCAGGCGGATGTTATACACAAGAAATGCCGGATTCCCAGACTGGTCTGTTTCCAGAGATACGGATGTAACGGTTCCAAGGCACAGAAGCTGTGTATCTCCCAAAATATCCTCTGAAAAATACATGGTGTCTTCCGGTAAGGTTACGGCCCCGGCCGGAAGAGAAAGAGAGGTGTAGGAGGCCAAATCCAGCTGGCTGTAGTAGAGAATACCGGCGGATTCAGGAGCTGCATATTTGACAGTTTCGGGAACGGTTTCTGCAGAACCGATTTCCCGATTCCCCTCAAAGGCAGAGGTGGTTTCCAGCGCCATACCGGCTTCTGCCTCAAAACGATCGGAAAATTCCATATCAATTTCCGCATTTTTCCTGACAGGGAAGAGAGACAAAAACCAAGGACCGGCAATCACCAGTAAGAATACGGCAGCTGTCGCAGCAACCGTGCCAAAAGTCATCCATTTATAAACTGTGCGGTAAGACACGCCAGAACTCTTAGGGGCGGCATTCTCTTTTTGCTCCTCTTCCTGACGGAGAATCCGTTCCGGATGTTCTTTCAAATTCTTTTCAATCCGGGACCAAAGATCCGGTGCGGCCTGATGCATCAAATCTTTATACTCCTGCTCTAATGATGAGTGTTGTTTCACAGCTGCACCTCCTTTAGCTTCTCCATGGCTGTCCGATAGCGCCAAGCCACGGTTCCCGGAGGTTTTTTAAGAATCTTAGCGATTTCACGGAAGGTCAGTTCCCCCATGATTTTCAGATTGACAACCTGCCTCTCCTCTTGTTTCAGTGTCTGCAACGCCTGTTCAAGGCTAAGTTTTCTGCAAATGCGATCCTCGGCGGAAGGCCTCTCCTGCAGATAATCCGGAATTTCCGCAGTGGCTGTTTCATGGCTCTTCTTCCGCAGATAGTCAATGGCCATGTTCCGTGCAATGGCGATCATCCATGCCTGGTGTCCGTTTCCCGGTTTGTATGTATCGGCGATGTCCCACAGACGGATGAAGAATTCGGAAGTGACATCTTCCCCGTCCGCCCTGTTTTTTAAAATAACCGAAACAACAGAAAAAATCATGGGACAATAGGCCTCATAAATATGTTTCAGGCCGCTTTGGTCATTCCGGAGAATGAGACGGATATTTTGTTCAAACTGCTGGTCATTCATGGCATTGCCCTCTTTCGCTTTGGCCTTGTACTTACTATACGTTTCGGGGTGGAGAAATTTATGGAAAAAATGAAAAATATTTTGAAAAATATTATACTGTAAATTGGAGAGACGGACAAGGGCGGAGGCATATCGGTAGAATGCAAACTTGAATGTGGAGAGGAATTATGATAAGATTTTAGCACGTGTAAGGGAGAGTTTGGAAATTATACTGGCAGAGCATTCT
>CAJUPP010000114.1 GCA_910588325.1 uncultured Hungatella sp. | reverse complement strand
GTAATGTACATTTCCACAGAGATACTCCAATCCTTCCCCGGACGCTGCGGCATGAACCCTTCTCAAAAACTCTGTCTCATCAGCAATAATTACAACATAATCGCCAAACTCTCTCATCCTGGCGCTGCTGCTTTTCCAGCCAATCCCGCCGCTTCTGTCCGGCCGATAGTCCAATCTGTAATAATTGTGCACATTACAGTACTTGTACCCCTCCGAACGCATACTGATATCGGAAATCAGAGCGCCTCCAAATTTCTTTTCAAATCCGAATGTATCCACATCACAGGTACAATATACGCCTTCAAACAGATCCATCTGCCCTGGAACAGAGTCCTCCTCCTTCCCGTTAACATTCTCTGGCCTGTATTCATTCCAGAAATAGTCCAGACAGTTCATATACAGATGTCCGGATAAAAAGTCATTTACATAATCCTCACAACTCATAAATTTAAGCAAAACGCGGTTTTGCGGATTTATCACAGGCGGCATATTTCATTAAGTCCTTTCTTTTGAATTCACTGCTTCTCACAGTATACTGCCTGGAAACGAAAGCTGCAACTGTTTTTATTTTATATTCAGCTATATTATTTCTAAAAAAGATGATTCCTTTACATTTCCCCATTTATCGTTTATATTTTCTTATAACCAAAGAAAAAAGGAGAACCTTCTATGCTTTCAATCGGATGTCATCTTTCCTCTTCCAAAGGCTACTTAAACATGGGGAAAGACGCTGTAAAAATCAACGCCAATACGTTTCAGTTTTTCACCAGAAATCCCCGGGGTTCTAAAGCCAGGGCCCTGGACATGGCAGATATTGAAGACTACCTTGTCTTCGCGGCCGCCCACAAAATCAACCGCATCCTTGCCCATGCCCCATATACCTTGAATGCCTGTTCGGCCGATGATTCCGTAAGGGAATTCGCCCATCTTACCATGGCTGACGACTTAAACCGCCTGGAACACACTCCCGGAAACTGCTACAACTTCCACCCTGGAAGCCATGTGGGGCAGGGAGCGGAAACTGGGATTTCTTATATTTCCAACCTTCTCAATGATATTCTTAAACCAGAACAGCACACCACCGTTCTTTTGGAAACCATGTCAGGGAAAGGCAGCGAGGTTGGCAGGTCCTTCGAGGAACTGCGGGAAATTCTGGATCGCGTCACGCTGACAGACCATATAGGAGTATGTCTGGATACCTGCCATGTATGGGATGGGGGATATGATATTGCCGGTCATCTGGATGAAGTGTTGACTCAATTTGATAAACTTATCGGTCTGAACCGCCTGAAAGCCATCCATCTCAATGACAGCATGAACGGCCTCGGTTCCCACAAAGACCGGCATGCCAAAATCGGTGAGGGCTGTATCGGAGCCGAAGCACTGATACGTGTTGTCAATCATCCGGCCCTTAAGGAACTGCCCTTCTATCTGGAAACCCCCAATGAACTGGAGGGTTATGCCAGAGAAATCAAACTGTTTCGTGAGGCCTACCTGGGGAAATGATTTTCTGTCATCACTGCCTCCGCATAATTCACTGATGCCATAGCATCCCTGCAATAACAATCTGCCCCAATGGTGCGGGCATACTCTTCTGTCAAAACCGCCCCTCCTACCATAACTTTTATCCATGGTGCCTTTTTCCGAAGCTGCGTAATCGTCTCTTCCATACTGGGCACCGTGGTAGTCATCAGTGCGCTTAATCCCACCAAAGGAATATGCTGTTCAACTGCTGTTTCTACAATATTCTCCGGAGGAACATCCTTCCCCAGATCCAGCACATCAAAACTGTAATTTTCCAATAACACCTTTACAATATTTTTCCCGATATCATGGATATCCCCTTTTACTGTAGCCAGAATGATACTCCCCTTCTTCTCCCTGGTTTGTCCCTTGGCCGCCATCTGATCTTTAATCACCTCAAATGCCGCCTTGGCCGCCTCGGCACTCATAAGAAGCTGGGGCAGGAAAACGGTTCCTTTCTCAAATCCTTTCCCCACATGATCCAGGGACGGAATCATCTCCTGGTTGATGATATCCAGGGCTTCTCTCTGTTTTAAAAGCTCCTTTACCTCTGCAGCAGCACGCTCCTTTAATCCCTTGATGATACTGGCTGATAATGTCATGCCGTGCTGATTTTGGGAGTTTTTTCCTGCTGCTGTTCCATTTTCCTGTATCTTTTTGCTTCTGCCTGCTCCAAAATCAGCACGGTTGTCAAACATACTCCCCGTACCTTTGGCCCCTGAATCAAAGCCGCCTCCAGACATTCCTCCCTTTTCCGACGAAAAGCCGCCTTCGGCACCGGCCTGAGCAGAGACGCCATAACGCTCAATATAATCCCCGCACTGTGCATCCAGATCCGACAGTACCCGGAAACTATAATAAGCTCTCATCATAGCCTGGGAATTGGGATTGATAATAGCCGCATTCAGCCCGTTTTCCATGGCCATAGTAAAAAATACCGCATTGATAATCTCCCTCTGGGGAAGCCCGAAAGAAATATTCGACACGCCCAGAATGGTCTTCCCATGAAGCTCATCTCTCACCCTTTTAAGCGTATCCAGGGTAGTAAGGGCGCCCCTGCTGTCTGAGCTGACTGTCAGACACAGAGCATCAATCAAAATATTCTTCGGCTTTATTCCATACTCCGCCGCTTTCTGATAGATCTTCTTTGCAATATCAATGCGCCCCTGGGCCGTCGCCGGTATTCCATTTTCATCCAAAGCCAGCGCAACTACCACGCCTCCGTATTTCTTCACCAAAGGAAACACTTTCTCCATAGACTCCTGTTTTCCATTGACAGAGTTAATCAGAGGCTTTCCATTGTAAACCCGCATGGCCCGCTCCATAGCCTCCATATTGGAGGTATCGATCTGAAGAGGCAGGTCAATGATACTCTGCAGTTCCTGTATCACTTCTTCCATCATGGAAGGCTCATCAATCTCCGGCAGGCCTACATTTACATCCAGCACATCCGCCCCGTGATCCTGCTGAGTAACGCCTTCTCTTAAAATATATTCCAGATCATGATCCCGAAGAGCCTGCTTAAACCTGGACTTTCCCGTAGGATTAATTCTCTCTCCGATAATCACCGGATTTCTGTCAATTACTACCGCCTGAGCATAAGAAGAGACTACGGTGCGGTTCTTTTCCCCCGGAAGCACCTGCTTTTTATCTCTGCATCGTTTCACGGTTTTTTCGATATGTTCCGGTGTGGTACCGCAGCACCCCCCTAAAACATTTGCCCCCATGTCGGCGATCTGAGCCATGACAGCT
Source organism: uncultured Hungatella sp. (assembly GCA_910588325.1). Taxonomy (GTDB): domain Bacteria; phylum Bacillota; class Clostridia; order Lachnospirales; family Lachnospiraceae; genus UBA3402. The sequence continues at coordinate 2,980 of CAJUPP010000114.1, read as the reverse complement.
GCAAACTCTTCTGCATCGATATCATATACTGTTTTTCCGCCTTCACTTCTGGGAAGTCCTGCATTGGGATTCACAATCACCGGCACCGACGCTTCCGCAAGAATCCTTTTCAGAATCTCCTTCATCTGTATGGGGCCCAGACCGCAGTTGATTCCAAGGGCATCTACACCAAGGCCCTCCAAAAGCGCTACGGTGGAAGCCACATTTCCTCCTGTAAGCAGTTTCCCTTTCCTGTCAAATATCATGGTGGCAAACACAGGAAGACTGCAGTTTTCCCTGGCGGCCAGCACCGCTGCCTTGACCTCATAACTGTCGCTCATAGTCTCCACCAGCACCAAATCTGCTCCGGCTTTCACACCGGCTTTTACCACCTGACTATATAAACCATAGGCTTCCTCAAAGGCCAAATCTCCCAACGGCTTCAACAGCTTCCCCGTAGGTCCCATATCCAGGGCAATCCATCCGTGTCCTGCCTCTTTTACTGCCCTCTTGGCATTTTCCACTGCCGCCTCTACGATCTTTTCCAGCGCCATCTCGCCTTCTGATTTATATTTTAATCCATTTGCCCCAAATGTGTTGGTAGTCAGTATATCGCATCCGGCTTTCAGATACTCTCTATGAATCTCCATAAGTATCTCTGGATGAAGAATATTCCAGGTCTCCGGCAGTTCTCCTGGTTTCAATCCCCGCGCCTGAAGAAGGCTGCCCATACCTCCGTCGAAAAAAACTTTCCGTTTTTTTATTTCCTCTAAAATGTTCATTCCCTGCTTCCTCTCATTTGCCTGTTTTGCCCCAATCATTGGACTTATTATACACAAGTATTCTGCAAAATACAATCTTTACCCGGAAAATCCGGCGGCAATCCAATAAGGAACTGTCCCTAATTTCATAACACCAAAAAGCACTGCTGCAGAAAGTTTATCATACACCCCCAAAATATCATGTACGATTTTCTTTCTATGCAGCAGTGCTTTTGTTTTAACTGTGAAACCGGAACTGAGCCATTGACTCCTTACGGCCCCCGGCCTGACACTTCAGATTTATATCTCACATTATGAAGGCTGTTTTCCGATATAAGCCTGGATACCGCCGTCTACATACAGAACCTGGCCGTTTACAAAGTCAGAAGCGTCAGACGCCAGGAACACAGCTGGTCCTCCCAAATCGGAAGCCTCACCCCAACGTCCTGCCGGAGTCTTGGAAATGATGAACTGGTCAAATGGATGTCTGGAACCGTCTGGCTGTTTCTCACGGAGAGGAGCAGTCTGAGGAGTTGCAATATAGCCAGGTCCAATGCCGTTGCACTGAATGTTGTACTCACCGTACTCAGAAGCAATATTTCTGGTCAGCATCTTTAAGCCGCCCTTTGCTGCCGCATAGGCAGATACAGTCTCGCGGCCAAATTCGGACATCATAGAACAGATGTTAATAATCTTTCCATGGCCTTTCTTAATCATAGACGGAATCACTGCTTTTGAAACGATAAATGGAGCATTCAGGTCTACGTCGATCACCTGTCTGAAATCTTTTGCAGACATCTCGATCATCGGAATCCGTTTGATGATTCCTGCATTATTTACAAGAACATCAATAACTCCTACTTCTTCCTCAATCTTTGCTACCAGAGCATTCACCGCATCCTCATCGGTTACGTCGCATACATATCCGTGAGCCGTAATACCTTCTTCTTTGTATGCGGCAATCCCCTTGTCCACCAGTTCCTGCTTGATATCGTTGAAAACGATAGTTGCGCCTGCACCTGCCATAGCCTTTGCAATCGCAAAGCCAATACCGTAAGATGCGCCTGTTACCAATGCAACTTTACCTTCCAGGGAAAAATTCGTCTTGTTGTCCATGTTCTTCCTTCTCCTTTTCTTTTTATTAGTGGGATAACTCTTGCTGTTTTGTTTGTATACAGACTCATTTGTTTGTATACAAATTCAATATGTATATAAAATACCACGTTCTTCCACATTTTGCAATAGGTAATTGTATACAAAATAATATTTCTTTTTTCACACATATGCATAAAAACCCTGCAGAGCCGTAAACTCTGCAGGGCGTAGACGAAAACTGTTTCAACTATTAATTGCAGCTGTCGCTGGGAGGTAAAACTGCCGTGGACATTTCATTGTCGTAATGATTTCTGCAATCACTGCCGGATGCCTCCTGGGCCATATAAACCTGGTCGCCGTAAGATACTGGTACAGGCCTGTTGTTATTACAATTGCATACCCAACGGCAGACACAGGTATTTCCGTTGTTGCAGCCGCATCCGCAGCCATTGCTGGTTCCGCCTCCTACTCCGTTGTTATTGCAGCAATTACAATTACAGTTGCAATTGCTGCCACAGCTGGTTCCACCGCCTACTCCGCTGTTATTGCAGCAGTTACAGTTACAGCCACATCCGTTACTGGTTCCGCCTCCTACTCCATTGTTATTACCACAGTTGCAGTTACAGCCACAGCTGGTACCGCCTCCTACTCCACAGTTGTTTCCACAGTTACAATTCCAGTTGTTACATCTGTTGCAGCATCTGTTGCCACATCTATTACAGCATCTACAAAAATTATTTCCACAAAATAAACACATATCTTTGTTCTCCTCTTTTTTATCATGTTTGTACTTTATCTTATGTAGCAATAGGACATTGTGTGCAAACCTGATATTAAAGGAAAAAAACGAGATTTTGTGTGCTGCCGATTGGGTGATAAACTTTTTTATATATCTCATAGAAGAAAGGGAAAAAATATGGTTTATGAGAAACCTGTAATGGAAGTTTTCAGGTTGGAGGCGGCAGAGATTATCCGTGCTTCAGGCGGTGCTCCTGATGCTTCCGGCAACAGCACGAAGTATTGGGAAGGTGGTGCTGATGGTCCTTGGGTGTATAGGTGATCTTGGTAACCAACATCGTCCTGGCAGGTCTATAATGGTGTAGTCAATCAAGACTACTTGGTTAATAAATTTCTATAAATCAGAT
>CAJUPP010000113.1 GCA_910588325.1 uncultured Hungatella sp. | reverse complement strand
ACTTGGCATACCTGAATTCATGCCGCCTATTCGGCGGCGGGACTTTCATAGTAATGCCAATAACTCTTCTCTGCTCAAACTTCCCAGAGAAACCATTCCCTCTGTCACCACCTGGTCTGCCAGAGCCTGTTTGGATGCCTGCAGTTTTAATATATTTTCCTCTATGGTATCCTTGGTAATCAATTTAAATACCGTCACCTGTTTGTCCTGACCGATACGGTGAGCTCTGTCTGTAGCCTGATCCTGAGCGGCCACATTCCACCACGGATCATAGTGGATTACCATATCCGCCGCTGTCAGGTTCAGTCCTGTTCCTCCTGCCTTTAATGAGATAAGGAACACTGGCACTTCCTCTCTCTGAAACGCCTGAATCATCTTAAGACGCTCTTCTTTGGATGTCTCCCCGGTCAGACGGTAGAACCGGATCCCCTCTTTGGATAGTCTTGCTCCGATCAGTTCCAGCATAGATGCAAACTGTGAAAACAACAGAATCTTATGGCCTCCGTCTACGCCGGAAAACACAAGATCCATACACGTCTCCAGCTTGGCCGAGCCTGTTTTATAATTTTCATAAATCAGCCTTGGATCACAGCATATCTGCCGCAGCCTGGTGAGGGCGGACAGAATCTGAATCTTGTTGTCATCTGTCAGGCTTTCCTTAAACTTCCACACACTTGCCAGATATAGCTCCCTCTGCTTTTCCTCCATTTTGGAATACACCACAGTCTCTAATTTCTCCGGAAGTTCCTTTAAAACCTGAGACTTTAACCGCCGCAGAATAAAAGGGCTAATGGTTCTTTTCAGTCCATCCACAGCAGTCCTGTCCCCCTCTTTCACAATAGGGATTTCATAAGTCTTCTTAAACTTCTGGTATGTGTAGAGGAAGCCGGGCATCAGGTAATCAAAAATACTCCACAGCTCACTTAGAGAATTCTCTACCGGGGTTCCCGTAAGAGCAAAACGGGTAACCGCCCGGATAGCCTTTACCGTTCTGGCATTCTGGGTCAGCGGATTCTTGATATACTGAGCCTCATCAATAACCTGAAACCGGAAGACCATATTTTCGTACCAGCCTATGTCCCGCTTGAGAAGATCGTAGGAGGTTACCACCACATGGTACTCCTCCATACGCAGCAGCTTCTCTTCTCTCTCCTGAGCATTTCCCGTAACCACCAGAACCTTCAGAGACGGGGCAAACCGTTTCAGTTCCAGCTCCCAGTTATACACCAGGGAAGCAGGACACAGAATCAGGGAGGTGTTCTGCTTCTCCTTTAATGACTCTTCATACAAAATACTGATAATCTGAACCGTCTTTCCCAGCCCCATGCCGTCGGCCAGTATTCCGCCAAATCCCCAGGCATCCAGAGTTTTCAGCCACCGAAACCCTGTTTTCTGATACTCCCTAAGAACCTGGGAAAACGGCTTTGGTATCTCAAAATCACTGTCCTCCACGGATTTCATTCCGCGGACCACAGACTTGTAACTCTGATCTCCGTTTAAACTGATTTCCCCATATTCCCGATACATGCTGTCTAAATAAAGAGCCCTGTACCTTGGAACCTTGACGGTTCCTTTCTGCAGTTCTCCTTTAGAAACCGCCAGACCATCCACCATCCTGGCCACAGTCAGGAGTCCATTTCCCTCCAGTTTTAGAAATTCACCGGATTTCAGACGATAGTAGGATTTTTTCTGGCGGTACGCATCTAAAATCTTAGACAGATCGGCACCATTTAGTTCCCCAAGATCCATAGTCAGTTCCAGCCAGTCTTCCCTGGTACGGACTCCTACGGACACCTTTGGGGACGGCAAAAGGCGCATGTGACTGAAATCACCAGGCAAATATACCATTCCCAGCTTTTCAAACTCCCCGATTCCCTCAGACAAAAGCCTGAAAACCGCCTCCTCATCATTGCGAATCACCAGGCTTTTGTCTTCTGAATCACGGTGCTTAAAATATTTTGTAATTACCTGACTGACTCTGAATTCCCCCGGCACATCCCGGCAGATGGTTTTGGGCACATGCTCATCCTCTGTTGGACAGAAGGAATAATCTCCGTAGCTGAGTTTGGGATACATGCGGATTTCCCCGGCATCAGGGCTTTCAAATGTAAATCTGGCTTTCAGCTCTACAGACTTTAATGACTCCAGTTCCAGATCCTTTACATCTAAAATCCCATAAATCTCTATCTTCTTTAACACCCTCTCATAGAATAAAGGAACATCCCTTTCTCCTACCGTTACCTCATAAGGCGCACCACTGCCCTGGGTCATCTGCTCAAAAAGCACCTGAAGATCCTGGCTGAACTGCTGATCGCACCAATACAGATGTTCCTGGTCTGCCACATACAGATACTTCTCTCCCATAAAACTGTAAACCTGTTTATCAATCCAAACTTTTAATCCGTTTTTACCTGCTTTCCTCACATACACAGGAATCTCAGGGTTTTTTCTGCATACCTCTAAAATCCGCCTTCCCCCCTGAGTATCCTGAACCTCCAGTCTGCGCCCCTCCATCAGCTGAAAAAAACGATCTCTGTTTCCTTTGCTTAGGTTCAGCTCTCTGACTACCGGCTTTGCTCCGAAAGTGCTTTTCTGAAACTGTTTTAAAAAATCCTGGCAGGTACCCATAATCTCCAAAAGCAGCTGTACCAGAGGCCTGGAGCTCTCCGAAAATACTCCCAGATTGTGATGAAACGCCAAACCCTTTCCATATTCCACATAGGCCCCCTGTTCCACCGCTCTGGCAAATGCTCCAAGATCTTTTATCACATACTGCCGCTCTCTGCCTACCAAAAACTCCGCTTTAGGCTCCTGCCTGCTTATCAGAAGACGAAAGTTTAATTCCACCGGCTCTTCGCTCTCCTGCATAAGAATCGCTGCCACTTCCCGGTTGGTATACTCCCGGATCATGGCCCTTGCCTCTGATGAGGTGGACACAGGCCGCGTATCTTCCTCATCTCTTTTTTCTTCATAATACCGATACAGCGCCTGTCCATGGGAACACATCTCTTTATACGAATTTCCCTTTATGCAGGAACAGGAATAACTGTTAATGAATTTGTCTTTTACTTCTAAATTTACGGTATAAGACACTCCCTCATCTTCCACAATACCGTCAATTCCAAGTTCGCCTTTCCAAAAGGTTCTGGTCTGCATCCGGACTATCTTCATGGAATATTATTATCTTCCTTTACATTCTTTCAGGTGCCTCAAATCCCAACAGATCAATACAGGTTTCCAATACCCTTTTCGTCAGAGAAATCAGTCTGATATAGCTACCCTGACGGGAGGCATCTTCTTCTTTCAGAATCATTACGCTGTTATAAAATTTATTAAATACATCCGACAATTCATAAATAAACTGGCATATCTTATGAGGCGCAGTCTCTCCAAAGCTGGCCTCTATGACCTCATTGTACTTAGTCAGCTGAAGCATCAATCCCTTTTCCGCCTCAGATGCTGCCGGCAAAATGACTTCTTCCTTCCCATCCTCAGGGGATTTTCCCGTCATCTCCTGATATTTGGACAAAATGGATTTGATCCGGACAATGGTATAGAGAATATATGGGCCTGTATTCCCTTCGAAAGAAATAAATCTTTCCAGATCAAAGATATAATCTTTTGAGGCTTGGTTGGATAGATCTCCGTATTTCAAAGCAGCGAGGCCGATAACTCCTGCCGTCTTCCTGGCTTCCTCCTGGGACACAGTGCGGTTCTCCATAATTCTGGCGTACACAGCTTCATTGATCTCCTGAATCAAATCCTCCAGCCGCATGATGCCGCCTTCCCTGGTCTTAAACGGCTTCCCGTCCTTTCCGTTCATGGTTCCGAACATCAGGTGCACCATATCCGTATCCGTTTTCACATATCCCGCCTTTTTCGCCACCCGAAACACCTGAATAAAATGAAGCTCCTGACGCTTGTCCGTAATGTATATATATTTGGAAGGAGAAAATTCCTTCTCCCGCTCAATGATGGTTCCCAGATCAGAGGTGGCATACAGTGCCGCCCCGTCTGATTTCCGTATAATACAGGGCGGCAGTTCTTTCGAGTCGGATTCCTCTGAAATATCCACCACCAATGCCCCCTGGCTTTCATAGGCAAGGCCTTTGTCCTGCAAATCCTGTATCAATCCCGGAATATAGGGTTCCGCATCGCTTTCTCCCTTCCACAAATCAAAGGTAACCCCCAGATTCCCATAATTTTTCTTTAAGTCTGCTAAGGACACATCCATAATATGCTTCCAGATGGCCCTGAAGGGAGCATATCCGCTCTGAAGCTTAAAGGTAGCCTCCTGGGCCCTGTTCTTAAAAACCTCATCCTCCTTGGATTTCTTACTGGCCGCAGGATAGATATCTTCCAGTTCGCTTATGGTAAATGGAGCCTCCTTTGGATATTCCCCCTCTTCCTTAACCTTCCCGTCAAAATAGGGAAGCTCTGGCTTCCGGTCCCTCAGTTCCTCTATAATCAGTCCCATCTGCAGTCCCCAGTCGCCCAGATGCACATCGCCTACCATGTGATATCCCAGGAAACGTCCGATTCTCTTGATGCTTTCACCGATAATAGCAGAACGAAGATGGCCCACATGAAGGGGCTTGGCCACATTGGCCCCGCCGTAATCAACGATGATGGTCTCACCAGCGCCAATTTCCTCAACTCCCAGTTTTTCTTCCGCCGCCATCCCATTTAAATATTCTGCCAGCCAGGCACTGTCCAGACGGATATTGATGAATCCAGGCATAACGGCATTCATCTCTGAGAACATGGGGTTGCCGGACAGCTTTGACACCACTTCGCCTGCAATGTCGATGGGTTTCTTTTTATAGGCCTTAGCAGCTGCCATGGCGCCGTTGCACTGGTACTCGCACAAATCCGGACGGTTGGACAAGGTAACCCTGGCATAGGAACGGTCATAACCGCAGGCCTCAAAGCAGGGAGCAAGTTCTGCTGCAATACAATCTAATAGTTTCTTCACAGTGATATCTCCTTTTCCATTGTCGTCATTCAATAACTGTTCGTTATATTATACAAGGTTTGAGGGGGAAAAGCAATGAGAATCAGAAATACACTGGCTTCTGGCTTTTGGCTTGTAAGGGTTGGTTGAGCAGGGATGCACTTTTTAGAAAAGTGAAAGATAATAAAGAATTGCAGAAATTGTATTATTTCTCATCGATATCATAAAACCGATATGTGTATTTAGAGTAAAATTCTCGTTCTTTATCAATATAGGATTGATAATTATCCTCTGTTAATAGTCCTGTACCTTCATATATCATACGGAGTATGTCTGTATTAATCCAATCCCCATAATGGTTCGAATCTTTATAATTGTTCAGATCTGTAGTAATATCCCAACAATTATTAAAAGAATATAATTTTATATTTGGACACGTTAAAATCAGTTCAATTGCATACTGCTCTGCATCTATCTGCCTGTCTATTTTCCCCGCCTCATACAATCCTGCCCAATATGCAATGCTATATGGAGAAAAAAAATAGTAAAATATGGTATCGGGATGTTCTCTTGCAAGCTTTATGACATTTTGTTCAATATTTTCCTGCACAATCGCATGTTCCCTTTCTGTAAATGTACACACTTCTTCTGACTTTACATATTCCTTTTTGTCCCCAAGCACAATTTCCCCACCATAAGTTTGATTGCTCCCCCAAAAAGAGTACTCATCAAAAGAGGTCCGTCCGCCTTCCTTTCCATTGACATAGGACTCGATAAGCATAGGAAGACATATTTTAAATACAATTTCTTTATTTAATATATATTTAACATCATTGAATATATTGTAATCATATAAATATTCCGGATACTCCCCCAGGTCAGATCTCATAGTATCTTTCGCTTCGATAATCTTTCCATAATCAAGGCAGCGCAAAACGTATTTTATTTCATGCCCGGAGTCAAAGGCTCTCTGCAGATTCTCATTAATTTCTTTATAACTTCCACCACTAAAACAAACTTTAACAGCATCTGTCCCAAATATTTCATTAAACTCGGATGTCTTGAAATTTTGAGCCATAGAAGTTCCTGTAATGACAGCATCATACTCAAAGTGCTTAAGTATCCCATCGTTTTGAGAACGTTCATTATTTAGTGAATAAAACATGCTCCTGACAGGTTTATGATAATGAAAATATGGATCAACAACTATCACTATCAATGAAACACCTGTCAATAACAGGAAAAGCTCTATAATAAAACCAATAAACCATTTTTTACCTTCCATAGAGTCTCCTTAAAAATTAAAATATAAAAAAACAGATATGGTACTTAACGAAATCAAACACCATGTCAACAGAACCGGTATGGCAATTCGCGTAATTACCCCAGGCTTTAACTGGCGCCTTTGATTATTTGTACAGTTTAATGTAATCAAAAAGCACCCGGCAAACAATCCCCA
>CAJUPP010000112.1 GCA_910588325.1 uncultured Hungatella sp. | reverse complement strand
TCCTACGCTTAAACACCATTGTTAGCCTTTGGCGCTCCAAGGACTCGGTACTGGCAGCTTGCTAGGCCTTACCAGACTGGATTCCCACCAGCTATATATCTAGCGCCGAACTGGCGCACACCTCCCTTCATAAAGTATATCCTTTTTCATCGTTTTAATCAACATATAATAATCACTTTATTAATCATATTACGATTAACAAAGTGATTATTAAACTGTAAACTTATCAAATTCACACCGGTATACTATCCCTTACACACAATACCATCAGCCCCCACCTGCGGATTCGGATACACGTCAAACCACGGAAGTTCCTTCGCCCCGCGTCTTAAGTAATCCTTTACCTTCTCCCCATATGAAAGCGTCTGATTAAATGACATAAAAAATATGCTCCCTCCCAAGTGACAAGTTTTTATTATTTCACTTGTCTACCTGGAAAGGAACATATCAAAATTTACTCATTGTGGCAACTTATTACAATAACACTACCAAGTCTTCGTAAGAGCCAAATTATAATCTATGGCATAAGGATTATCATCTCTGGTCTTGATATCCTCATAAATTCCACGGCGCTCGTCAGAACTCTCACCGTTCCAGTATTCATACCCTCTGAGGTAACTGTCCATCAGCTCATCCCAGGATCCGAACAACGGCTGCATGGTCTGTGCAATCTCCAGAGACTTATCCAGCGCCTCCTGCTCCGTATAGTAACCGGCCAGATAATAATATCCCATCAGACTCAAAGCCCGGCAGTAATCCCAGCCGTCAATAGCAGTTTCACCATACTGCGCATACATATCCAGTACATCTACGCAGGTCTGTGCTTCTTCACTGCTCATATTATACGGGCTGGCTGTAAGCATTGCCATCACATCCTCTGCTGACATATCGCCCAAACCTACATCCAAAAGCGTCTGCACGGTCTCCTTATAATCAGCCCGATGGCCTTCTGTCAGAATCCACTCAATAGTACTATCCGCAGATGCCTTATCCGTAACATCCCACCAGCTCTTTAACAATTCCTGCTCCACAGATGCACTCTCATCATTCGCAGGAAGTCCTCCGAACAAGTTGTAATCCCAATTGTTTAAATCCGTAAGAACCGCGTAAGCTGCATTGAACCAGCGAATCGTATCTGTCATTTCAGAAGTAAAATTATTCTCTACCTCCGGAACCACTTCCGTAAACTTGGAAAGGGATGCTGCGAAGGATGCCTTAATCTTATCTGTAATCTTATTGGCAATAAAACCGATGGAATAATATGCGTAATCGGTCTCTCCATAAACCAGATATCCTGCCGCTGTGGTGCCGTCGGAGGTCACCTTGCAGGTGTATGCCTTCACATTGTTCATTCCAGGAATGCTGATGGGATCTGCCTCCACATCATCTGACACTGAATAGCTGGTCTCTACCAGTTCCTGCATAGATTCCATACTGTCTACAGGATAGATTCCTCCCTTTGGAAACCGCATCAAAAGAACTGCCTCTCTTCCATCCTTGCTTCCCGCCGTAATAAATGTGTCGCTTCCTACATCTTCCGTAATCCAATCCTTATTCAGGTAAATGGATGCTAAGCCGTCCGGCGTGGAGAATTCCTGCATGTTGGCCAGCAATTCCTCTGTTGAGGCTGGTTTCCCCCCACAGCCCTGCAACATGGTAAGCGCAAGCACCATAATAATAAGAAGACTGACCATTCTGCCTGCTTTTTTGTTTTTGAACATCATACTACTTTTTCCTCCTACTTCATTAACTCAGACACCGCAGCTGTCAGGCAAATCCTTGTGAAAGTTTACCCAAACTTAAGCGTATGTCTTTCTAAACTTTACCACCAATTACACAAAAATACAACATCAAAACTCATTAAAAATTTATATAATTTTATAAAATATTTATGAATTAATAAAAATTGGAGGAATTATCCTTTTTATCTGTCATCTTAGTTCCATACTTGACTCTGCAATATGAAATGTCTCAAAATACTGATTTTCCATAGGAATCCACTGACTTTGAAACCGCTTCAGCATCTCTTTCCCGTCTCTTTTCAAAATCCGGCGTTCCTGCTCCTCTTTCCCGATCCGGCAGAAAATCCGAAGATCATAAACGTCTCCAAAATACGGATGCTGGCTGTAGACCCCCTCCAAAATATTCAGAGAATTATAAGGCTCCCACACCGCTTCTCCAAGTGTCTGCGTCCCGCAGTCATAAGGTCTGTATTCCAGTCCTTCTTTCTCTCCGATATGATCCAGTATCTCTTCCCGAAACCGCTCATAGTCTATGTTCCCGCCGGGCTGTTTTAACCGCTCACCGGTCTTCTGACAGGGCCTTAAGAAAAAGTCATCCATATGAAACAGACGGCATCCGTAAATTTCTCTTAAAATTCTCCCAAGGGTGCTTTTCCCGCTTCCGCACATTCCGTCAATGGACACAAGCACCGGCTTATTCCCATGCTCTGCCCGCAGCCGGTCGATTTTTAAAAATACGTCATAATATCTGGTATAGTACTCCGCCGCCACCCGATATGCCGGATGATATAACCTGCGGTATTTCTCACTGTGGCTGACCGGAGGATAGCCCTGCTTTTTGTAATCCCCCAGATACTTCTCCACCTCTTCCAGTGAAAAAGGCAGCTGGCCATTTTTGCTGCACTCTCTAAGCATATTCAATTTCTGTTCAAAAGAAGCCGCCTTTCCTATTTTATGGTCTGCTGTCTGAACAAAAATCTGGTTTAATGTCTCCGGTGCAAAACCTTTTCCCAGAATCTGAAGATTCATCCGACACATCCCGTCCCCGATCTCCTCACAATCCGGAATCCCTGGTTCCTGAAGTTCGTCTGTCCCCTTCTCACCTCTTACCTGATCCCACTCCTCCTTCAGCCACTTCAGGCTTGCCTGAGGGTTTTTAATCATATGTCCGCCGCCGAACTCACTTTGATACAGAAGCTTTACCGCGTCCTCCACCTGCATCCCGGGATAACGCTCTATCTGCTTTAACAAATATTCTTTCATCCTTAATCCACAGCCTTTGCCCGTTTTAATGCCATAATCATAGCAGGAATAAGGACAATCTGCAAGATAATTCCAGGAATTGCATTAAAAAATATGGCTGCCAGGAAAATCTGTATGGAAAATGTATTTCCAACAATCCCATAAAAGAAAATACTGACCAGTCCCCAAACCAGGCGCCCTGCAATCATCGCCCCTGCCAGGCTGATATATATGGACAGAACCGTTTTCGGAAGCCTCTTATACAGAATTCCTGTAAATGCCCCGTAAGCGGCAAGCTCAAATGCCATAGCTGCCGCCGTAGGCAGCAGTGGAGGCATACCAAACATAACACTTCTCAAAAGCGGCACCACAGCTCCCACAATCAGACCGTATTTCCACCCGCACACATAGCCGCAGAGCAGAACGGGAAGATGCATAGGCAGAAGGCTTCCGCCAATTTCCGGAATCTGCCCTGTAAAAAACGGCATAATAATTCCCAATGCCAAAAACATGGCACCTAAGACCAGATTGTTTATCGATGATTTTCCTTTTGTATTTGTCATTGTACTCTCCCTTTCGTATTCTTAAGATCAAATCAACAGCAAAAAAAGTACCAGAACGCACGCATCCCTTGGGAATGCCATTACCTTCCTGGTACATTTTCACTTACGCTATTTAGCGCCCTTATTCTCACTGCAATCCTGTTTTTGCTTCCCGGCTACGACCGGTTCCAATCCATTGCCGGTTTCGTCCGGCTGTCTGTATTATTATAATTATCTTTTTTGTGGATGTCAAGAAATATATCCTATACTTTTTCATTTTTTACTGGTATACTGTAACAGTTCAGATGTCCCGAACCGTTATGATATACTTTCAAGAAGATAATAAAAAGAAAGGAAGCAGGTTTTAAATGAAAGATAAAAATAAAATCCGGGATCTCATTCTGGCGGCGGCAATTCTGATCATAGCCGGCGGCTTTTATATTGGAAACCGGCTCATAAACCGGAAACCGGCAGCTATCGTGGAAGTTTCTCTCAACAGCCATGTGATTCATCAGCTGGACTTAAACAAAGACACGGAGATTGTTATCGAAGGCTACAACGGAGGAACCAATACTCTGGTGATCAAAAATGGACAGGCTTATATCGCAGATGCCACATGCCCTGATAATGTGTGCGTCTATCAGGGAAAAATCAGCCGGCCAGGAGAGATGATTATATGCCTTCCCAACCTGATGATTGCCAAGATAGTAGGCGAAGAAGAATAGCGCTTCCCCCTGGACTCTGGCACTCTTTTTACCTCTTCACATAATATAAACTATACCTGTATTTGGTATCCTCTATTTATGTTCGGGAGGTAATTCATGAAAGCAAAACTGGAAGTCAGAAATTTACATTACTCGTATCACACACTTGAAGGCGAAACCCAGGCCCTTTCCAATATATCCTTTGACGTAAAAGACGGTGAATTCTTTGCCATCGTAGGCCCTTCCGGCTGCGGCAAATCCACTCTCTTGTCTCTCCTGTGCGGACTCATCGAGCCGGAAGAAGGAACCATTCTGATTGACGGAATTCCCCGTCAGGACAGTGATGCAGTCATTGGATATATGCTGCAGAGGGATCATCTTTTTGAATGGCGCACCATTCTCTCCAATATCTCTCTGGGACTGGAGATCAGCCACCGTCTGGATGAAGCCGCAAAAGAGAGGCTCCTTACCATGCTAGATACTTACGGCCTTTTACAGTTTAAAGATGCCAGGCCTTCCCAGCTGTCAGGAGGAATGCGTCAGCGCGCCGCCCTGATCCGCACCATGGCGCTGAAACCTGATATTCTTCTTTTAGATGAGCCATTTTCCGCTCTTGATTATCAGACACGTCTGGAAGTCTGTGACGACATCAGTTCCATCATCCGCACCGAGAAAAAAACTGCCATCTTAATTACCCATGATTTATCGGAGGCCATCTCCGTGGCTGACCGAATCCTAATTCTTACCAGCCGTCCAGGGAGAGTGAAAGCCGTAATGGAGGTCCGATTTGAACCGGAATTCGACCGCCCTCTGTCACGGCGGAACGCACCGGAATTTTCAGCTTATTTTAATCAGTTATGGAAGGAGTTGAAATTACATGATTGAAACCCATCCTACCCTGACCCAGCAGGAATTCCTTGCAAAAGAGCGGCAACATAAGCTTCAGGTCCGAATTGTAAGGACCATGATATTTGTCCTGTTTCTGTCCATCTGGGAACTGTGTGCTGACCTTGAAATGATTGATGCCTTTATCTTCGGCAGCCCCTCCAGAATTCTGTCTTGTTTTATCCAGATGGCTGCAGACGGAAGTATCTTCCTCCATATGGGAGTCACCCTCTTTGAGACCCTGATAAGCTTCTTTTTCGTGGTGCTCATTGCCGTCCTCTGTGCCATTCTCCTCTGGAGCAGCCGGAGTATCGCAGAGGTACTGGAACCATACCTGGTTATGTTAAACAGCCTCCCAAAATCCGCCCTGGCCCCCCTTCTCATTGTATGGCTGGGAAATAATATGAGGACTGTCATCGTGGCCGCCGTCTCTGTGGCTGTGTTTGGGTCCATCCTGACCCTTCACACCGGATTCTCCCAGACAGATCCAGACAAGATCAAACTGATCTATTCCCTGGGAGGTTCCAGAAAGGATGTTCTCACAAAGGTATTGATCCCCTCCTCCATCCCGCTTATCATCAGCAACATGAAAGTCAATGTAGGCCTGTGTCTGGTGGGAGTGATCATCGGAGAATTTCTGTCAGCCAAAGCAGGCCTGGGATATTTAATCATCTATGCTTCCCAGGTGTTTAAGATGGATATGTTAGTTATGTCTATCGCAATCCTGTGTATCCTGTCTACGATTCTTTACCAGGCCATTGCACTATTGGAGAAAAGATATCTATAACCGGCTGTTCCCCAGTCTATCGCTATATTGATCGGCTGGGAGACTATACATAAAGTTTTTTGTTTTCCAAAGGCCATTGATAAAACCGCCTCAGACAAATATAATAACTCAAACTTTCCACACCACATGGTGTGTTGAACCTTGCTACGAAAGTAAAACTCGCAGCAGGGTGCAAATCCCGTTTTTGATGTGGGAAGTTTGAGTATAATAACAAAAAAACGCAAACTGTGGACAGCCTCACAGACAGGCGTTTCCATGATTGCAGGAGGAAGAATGGAAAAGTATACCATTGGACAGATTGCAAAAGCATTGGGAATCTCTGCACAGCTTCTCAGACATTACGAAGCCTTAGGACTCCTGGATACCAAAAGAGACAGAAAGAATCAGTACCGTACCTACCAAACCGAAGATACAAAGCTTTTGTTTCAAACGATTATCTACCGTGCAATGGGATTTTCTTTAAAGAAAATCAACAAAATGTTAAAGGAAGAGACTCCCTTGGAAGTAGAAAAATCATTAGACATTCGTATAAATGAAATTCAGCAGGAAATTGAAGAACTGAAAGGTGTCCAGGACGAGATAAAAGAGTATCTGGACAGCCTTCTGTTTTCTAAATCCAGACAGGGCTGCTGCTGGATCGAGGCAGATGATTTTGAATTCTATCGCATCATGAAAAAAGGCAGCGGCTACTCCATCGTAGGTGCAGATGATGAACTACTGGTCAGCCTTCAGAAAAAGGTTCCCTATGTACGCCAGGGCTTTACCCTGTCCTTGGAAATGCTTCAAAATCCGCAGCTTCCTTTTGACTACCAGTACGGAGTGGTCATGAAAAAAGAGGACATCAGCCAGCACTGCCATCCGGAAGACATGTCTCCCTATCTGATAAAACTTTCAGGCCCCATTGCCAAAATTATCCTTGGCTTGAAACCTCATAATTCTTTTTCAAGAGATTTCTTCCGCCCCTTTTTTGAAGCTGTCGAAAGCAAAGGATATCAGCCTTTCGGAGATTGCTATGGAGTAGCCCGCTATGTGTCCTTCAAAGAAGACACAGACAATCTTTTTGAGTTTCTGATGCCGGTAAAACCATTGAAAAATAAAGTTCTCCCTTGACCTTACATCTATTGTAAGGTTTATATTTATTTTACAATATAATAATGTACTCTCGGAATCTCTCTTGCACCTGCCTTTGCGGCTGATTTTCCGCCC
>CAJUPP010000111.1 GCA_910588325.1 uncultured Hungatella sp. | reverse complement strand
TAGTTCATTTAATTCCATACCATTCACCCATTTTATAATAACATAATAAAGTGGGGTATTCAACTAACTTGGTAAAGAGCCAGAATTTCTTACACCCTCATCAAATAACAAATACCGAAAATTATTTTTATGTATAATTTTGTCATTCTACTAAATGACGTTTATTTATTGTTTCTAACGCCTCTAACGCCAATGTAATATCTCCTCCAATGCGATTGGAACGATACAGTTGTGGAAAATCGTCAATCAACTTTTGCTCTACTCCATCAACTAACTCTCTCCTCCAAACAAATATCCTTGTTGTATTTAATGCGCGAAAAGAATCAATGGAAAGACATGAACTATTTACTGCATACATAGGAAATAATGTGCGATCAAAAGCTTTTGTTTTTGTCCAATGTGATTGTATTCTTTTTTTCATATCTTCACTTTTACCAATATACACTTGCTTATATTCATCTAAAACCATCATGTAATATCCTGAAACATTATCACATTCATATAAATTACCAATTTCTTGAAATTTTTTATATTTTTTCAAAAACTGCATAATTGCATAATCAAAACCTGTTCTATCTAAATGTTTGAAATATTCCATGTTTAAATCATAATTTTTTAAACATAATTCTCTATACTCCTCACACCATTCCATTCTGTATTCATTTCCATTACTATCAGTATATGCATTTCTCTCAATTAAATTTTTAAATATAGGTAACGATGGCTTAGTATTAATTAATGCAAATTCATCTCTTTTTAAAACAAACGAATACTTTCTTTTTATTAACTTTATTCCAAAATGCTCCATATTCTCTCCTTTTTGACATTCTGATAATAAGGAAGCACATTCTCCCATTTCTTCATATTGCCTTCCAGAATATCCACGATTGAAAAAACTCTTTCATATCGAATATCCATATCGGCAGCCCAGCTTAAAAAACGCCTCTTTGTCGCATCATCCATCTGGCTTTTCACAACAATCGCAATATCGACATCGCTCTCCTGTGTTGCATCACCTCTTGCCGCTGATCCGTATAAAATAATCATGGAAATATTATTCCTAAAAATGTTCGTCAAACCCTGTATCAATTCTTCTCTCATCTCATCGGACAGCATCCCCTTATCCTCTCCTTTATCCTTTTTTAATCAATACCTGCTTCCCGCAAAAAGCAAACCCATAGCTGCGGATTTTTTCTTTGGAAATTCCTTTTTCTATCAGTACTGTTTTATATTCTTTTTCTTTTATCTGTTTCAATGCTGCATCCACTGTATCGGAAAGTTCCTTCTCTTCTGTCCTGTCTTGTACCTTAAATTCCATAATTATCCCAACATCTCCCGACCTTCTCGGTTCTAACATCACATCATAGCGCCCAAACCCACTTTCCCGATTAGAAGTCAGTACATATCTATCCGCCATTTCCACCATCAGCCCCAGAACAAAACCATGGTAGAAACGTTCCGGGGCTTCTTCCGAAGGACTTTTTCCGGTATCAAAATAACTAAAGGTAGCCATTGCCACCTTATTCATATAAACATTCATACCTTTTACATCATCAAGCAGTAACGCCTTGATAAAATCATTATACCCTCCTGCAGAACGGCTGAACCATTTTCTAATCATCTGGCGGAACATTGCCCCTACTTCAAAATTAGTCAGTTCCAGTTCATATTCCTGCCTCCATTCTCCAAAATCTGTCGTATAAGTAGTTATATTTTTTACTTTTAAATAGCCGCTGGCAAGCAGTAAACTCCAGATTGCCGACTCATCTTCATCTAATTGATCATAAACAATTTGCTCATCAATTTCTACAATAATTGATTTTCCCCGTAAAAGAACCTCAAAGTTTTCTTTTACATTCCGGCTCCCTTCCCGAATCAGCTTTCCTGCCAGACTGTTTGAACTGGAATTTGCCCAATAAGTTCCTATCTGCCTTTTATCCAGATAATTTAAGATGGACCAGGGATTATAAATATCCTTTTGTTTTCCAAAGGTAAACCCATCATACCATGTTTTTACTTCATGCTTTTTTAAGGATAATCCATATTCATCTAATACAGCAAACACTTCATCTTCTGTAAAGCCAAAGCAATCCATATATTTTTCTGATGTTGTGGTAATCACTTGTAAATTGTTTAGATCTGAAAATATGGATTCTTTACTCACCCTGGTAATCCCTGTCATGATTGCCCGTTCAAGGTAAGGATTTGTTTTAAATGTTGCATTAAACAAACTTCTGGTAAAAGAAACAAGTTCATTCCAATAGCCATTCACATAGGCTTCCTGCATTGGTGTATCATATTCATCTAACAAAATAATTACCTTCTTCTTATAATAACGCGATAAATAATCAGATAATGCCTTTAACGAATAAGAAGCTTCATTGTCTTCCATATCGACGGAAATATTCATAAAATCTTTTTTTTCATTTTCATTCAGCAAATCATTTTCTAACAAAAAATCATATTTATTATATAATGCTTTAATAATACGGCAAATTTTCTTTTTTGTCTGTATATATGTGGTTTCTTTTACATCAGCAAAACTGATAAAAAGAACCGGATAAGTTCCCTGAAGCTTTTTATATTTCTCATCTTCCCATATCGCAAGCCTACGAAACAAATCTTCCTGTCCTGCATACTGAACGGAAAAGAACTTTTCCAGCATACTCATATTCAAAGTCTTTCCAAAGCGCCGTGGACGGGTGATTAATGTTACATCATCCTCACTTTCCCACCATTCCCGAATAAATTTTGTTTTATCTATATAAAAAGCATTTTCTTTTCGTACCTTTTCAAAATCCTGCTTCCCTATTCCCAATGTTCTTGCCATATTGCCACATCCCTTCTGCCATTTCTGCACCCTTTTCTGTAAAAAAGCAATATCTTTACTGTTAGTATAACGAATAAATATGTATATTACAAATACTTCTTTATGATAATTTTCTTTTTTCCCTTCACTGACAACGAAAAAAGGCAGTTCATTCCGAACTACCTCATTTCCTGCACCCTATAAGCCCATCAACATACTATCTTTTCCAGCCTGTCAGCTTGTGCAGATAAAGATCTAGTACACCGTCCAAATTGTACGCTCTATTTTGTTACAACTACATGGAGAGTATAAACAGGGAGATTCTGTATTGTTGGCACAAACCCATAATCTCCTGTTGAGTAAAACCATAAAACCATATTTTCGAGGCGTGCCGATTGACAAACCCCTGATTACAGCATATACTTGAAAAACATGCTAAATGTTTAGATAATCAGGCAAAGGCCAAAACAAAAAGGGGGCAGAAGAAAAGCAATGGAAAAACCGGAATATGACAGAAGTGTCGACGACACAAACACTGCTTCCAGGCTGTCTCTCATCTGGAATCTTCTAAAGGGCAGCAGGATATTTTTTATTATCAGTATTCTGGCTACACTGATGGTGAATGTATTTGATATGATTTCTCCTCAGATTATACGGACAGCCATTGACAGTGTGATCGGGGATAAAGAATTAGAACTGCCTGGTATGGTGGCGGAGATGGCGGGGCGGTACGGCAGTACGGAATATTTGAGAAGTCATCTGTGTGTGGTCGGGCTAATGATTATTTTTCTGGCGGCAGGCAGCGCTGTCTTCCGCTACATAGCGATGCTGTTTAACAGCAGGGGCGCGGAGCATTTTGCCAAGACTATGCGTGACCGTCTGTTTTCCCACATCCAGAAGCTGCCGTTTTCCTGGCATATGAAAAATCAGACTGGTGATATTATTCAGCGGTGTACTTCTGATGTGGATACCATCAAAAATTTTATTTCGGAGCAGCTGACAGCAGTGTTCCGGATTCTGATGATGATTGTCCTTTCTCTGTTTTTCATGTTTTCCATGAACATAAATTTAACTATGGTGGCACTGGTGTTTATTCCTATTATATTCCTTTATTCCTGGGGATTTCACGCCAAGATAAGGGAACGGTTTACAAAATGTGATGAGAATGAAGGTGTCCTCTCCATCATTGCCCAGGAAAATCTGACAGGTATACGGGTGGTGCGGGCTTTTGGACGGGAGAAATATGAAAAAGAGCGCTTTGAAAAGCAGAACAATATCTATACCAACGAATGGATGAAACTGTGCCTGGTGCTGTCGCTGTTCTGGGGAACCGGAGATCTGGTTTCTGGTCTGCAGATTATGCTGGTAGTGGTAATGGGGGCTTATTTCTGCGTACAGGGACAGATGACAGCCGGAGAGTTTATCGCGTTTGTGTCCTACAATACTATGCTGGTGTGGCCGGTCCGTTCCCTGGGGAAGACTATTTCCGAGATGAGCAAGGCAGGTGTCTCTGCGGAGCGTATCCGGTACATCCTGAATTCTCAGGCAGAGAAGGACAGACCAGGGGCGGTGACACCGGATATGGAAGGCGACATTGAGTTTCAGCATGTTTCCTTTGGATATGGCAGTGAGAAAATTCTTTCGGATGTCAGCTTTAAGGTTCCTAAAGGAACGACCTTCGGAATTTTGGGAGGCACCGGTTCAGGAAAATCCACATTGATGCATCTGATGAACCGGCTTTATGATTTGCCGGAGAAAAACGGCAAAATTACCATTGGAGGCGTGGATATCGCAGATATGAAGGGGGAATGGGTGAGGCAGCATATTGGAATGGTGCTCCAGGAACCGTTTTTATTTTCCAGGACTATTTCGGAAAATATTGGTATTACGACAGAACAGGTTTCTCTTACAGAGATCCGCCAGGCGGCGGCTATTGCCTGTGTGGATGAGGCGATCACGAATTTTTCCAAAGGGTATGATACCCTGGTGGGGGAGAGAGGTGTTACACTGTCCGGAGGCCAGAAGCAGAGGACGGCTATTGCCCGTATGCTGATGCAGAAGACTCCGATTATGGTGTTTGATGATTCGTTGTCAGCAGTGGACGCGGAGACAGATTTAAAGATTCGCCAGGCTCTGAAAGATAAGCTGGCAGAAGCCACGGTGATTCTCATCGCCCACAGGGTAACGACACTGATGCAGGCAGACTGTATTATGGTACTGGATAAAGGAAAGGTGGCGGAGATTGGATCCCATCAGGAATTGATGGAGAAAAACGGAATTTACCGTAAGGTCTATGACATGCAGATGACTGTGACAGAGGAGGAGGCAGAATATGGAGCATAATAAAGAACAGGAAATTACGGCGCTGCCTTATTTTGGTATTAACAAGCTTCTTCCCTACTTAAGACCCTACAGATTTACTGTTATTTCCATGATTACCCTGGGCTTTTTAGGAGGCCTTATGGATATTGTCATACCTCTGTTTCAGGAGTATGCCATCGACAATTTTATTGCCAGACGGACCGTGTCTACTATGGGAAGCTTTCTGGCGGCTTATGTGGCGGTTTTGCTGTTTCAGGTGATTTCCAATGGGATTTCTGCCTATCAGGCCTGCCAGGTAGAAATGTATGTGGGACGGGACATGAAGCGCCAGAGCTTTAACCATCTCCAGACCTTAGCGTTTTCCTATTTTAATCAGAACAGCGTAGGCTACATCCATGCCAGGGTTATGAGCGATACCAACCGCATCGCGGCGCTGGTGTCCTGGAGCCTGATGAACGGCATCTGGTATATTTCCTATATTATCGGCGCGATTCTTGTGATGCTGTGGGTAAATACAAGGCTTGCCTGTTTTGTTTTGATGATTGTACCTCTCCTTACTGTGGCTGCTGCATTTTTCCAGAAAAAGCTTGTGAGGATAAACCGGAAAGTCAGGGAAATCAATTCCCATATCACGTCCAACTTCAATGAGGGAATCACCGGTGCCAAGACTACCAAGACTCTGGTGATTGAAGAGAAGATGGAACATCATTTTAACCGGACCACTAAGGAAATGGAGACGATGTCCGTAAGAGGAACCCATTATCACGCTCTGTTTGCCTCCATGATTTCTTTCGCGTCGTTTACAGCCCTGGCCCTGGTTCTCTGGCAGGGTGGTATGATTACCATGGAAGGGGTAATGGAAATCGGAACTTTGTCTGTATTTATGACCTATGCACTGGGGATGATGGAGCCGGTACAGTGGATTGTCCGCTCTATTTCCGATCTGATAACCGTACAGGTAAATGTGGAGCGTTTTTCTACTTTGATGGAGACCCGATCTGACGTGAGGGATACCAGAGAGGTGGAGGCAAAATATGGGGATGCTTTTGAGCCGAAGAAAGAAAACTGGGAACCTCTTTATGGGGATATAACGTTTGATGATGTGTCCTTTCGATATCCTGACGGGGAAGAATATGTGCTGGAGCATTTCAACCTTCATGTGCCTCAGGGAACCAATATTGCTATTGTGGGGGAGACCGGAGCCGGAAAGTCTACTTTGGTGAATCTTGTGTGCCGATTTTTTGAGCCTACGTCCGGCCGGATCCTGATTGACGGGGTGGACGCCAGAGAGCGTTCTCAGCTGTGGCTGCACAGCAATATCGGATATGTACTGCAGACCCCCCATTTGTTTTCCGGGAGTGTGCTGGAGAATCTAAGGTATGGGAATCCGGAAGCCACGATGGAGCAGATTGAGGCGGCGGTGAAAAGCGTATCGGCGGATGAAGTGATAGCCAGGATGGATAAGGGGTATGACAGCGATGTGGGAGAAGGAGGGGATTTGCTTTCTACAGGAGAAAAACAGCTGATTTCCTTTGCCAGGGCGGTTTTGGCGGATCCTAGGATTTTTGTGTTGGATGAGGCGACCTCTTCTATTGATACGGTGACGGAGAAGAAGATTCAGGATGCTATCCGGCATTTGATGAAGGGGAGGACTTCTTTTGTGATTGCACACAGGCTGTCTACCATCAGGCAGGCGGATTTGATTTTGGTGATTCGGGATGGGAAGATTGTGGAGAAAGGGACACATTCGGAGCTGATTGGGAGACGGGGGGAGTATTATCGGTTGTATACGAGGCAGTATCAGGAGGATGCGGCTTTGAGGGTGTTTGAGGGGGGAGATTTGTAGGGGATGTGGGAGGTGTGCGGGAGGTACGCTGGGGAAAGAGTTGCCTTCCGTTTGCAGGTTTCGGAGCCAGAACCTCTAAGCTTTCAAAAATCTGCTAAAAACAGGGGCAAAAATCCGAACTCGCTTCGCTCAGACATGCGGATTTTTGCCCCTAACGCAGATTTCTGAAAACTAAGAGGTTCTATGTCTCCTGCAAATGCAAACGGAAGACAACTCTTTCCCCAGCTGGTTTCTGGCGGCCGCTGCTATCTAAAAAGGCTGACGAAGCTGTTCTGGCGTAATTTCTAGTACTGCATTGCGGAAATAACGGTGAATAAAGTGCCAGATGTCTGCGGCATCTGTGC
>CAJUPP010000110.1 GCA_910588325.1 uncultured Hungatella sp. | reverse complement strand
GTGACTTGTCGCCAGTTTCCTAACTTGACATTCGCTCCACGGAAAAACCTGCCACAATCGGACAGCAACCTCTCGCTTCACAGCTATCATGTCACAGCCTTGTTAGTGTAGCATGGTTTTTCAGGAATTGCAAGTGTTTTTTTGCTTTTTATGGGAAAATCCTTAAGATTTTTTAAAGAAAGCAATAAATGAAAAAAAAGCAGTAGGAATATGGAAAATTCTTATTCCTACTGCCTGTCTTTCAATATATCATTCTTATCTCCACACTGGCTCTTCTGCCGGTCTTCCGTAGCTGCTGCCAGATACGGCTTCGTCATTTATCTTTGCCAGCACGCCCTGGCTGTTGGTGGTGTATTTGGTGCCGTCAGCATCTTTTACACCAGAAGTACTCTTGGTAATCTTTCCGGAAGTATTTACCAGATAGGTCTGTCCGCCCGGAATACTGATAGCCTGATAACGGGAGCCTGCATCTGCCTTCTGCTGTTTTCCCATATAATAGAGAACGCCGTCTTTAACCCCCGTATAGCCTCTGCCGTTGGTCTGGAAATAATAGTTTGCCGTATTGCCATCCTCTTCTTTAATCGTGGTCTTGCCGGTTCTTGCCGTACGGGTACTTTCCTCAAAGTAGTATGCCGTAGCTTCTGTCTTACTGCTGTTAATATATATCTTCTGGAGACCATATACCGGATTGCCGGCAGAATTGAACAGATAAGTCTTATTGTTTATTCTGGTCAGATCAGAGGTTGTTGCCTCTCCCTCATCCGGTCCGCACTTTGGTACGCCCTTACTGGAAAAATAGTACCAATCCACATCATCGCTGCTTCCCCTGATTCCTCTTGGCGCTTCCTCTGAATACCATCCGGTTATTGCTTTTCCATCTTTTCCATAATAACGGTAACTGGCAATGGTATCACCGCCGTCTACATTTACCCAGCCGGTCTGCATGGCTCCATTCATATTAAAGCAATAATAAGTACCGTCGATCCGCTTCTCCCCATATCCGTTGTTGGCTTCTGTCGGAACAAATTTCAGACCGCTGCTGCTGAAATAATACCATTTTCTTCCTTCATCATCATCAAAAGGATCGCTGTTTTCTTCTTCCCCTTCCGGAGGATAAAGCTTACTCCAGCCAGTTGCAGCCGCACCACTGCTGGTCAGATAATACATATTATTCTCAATCCAGCCGGTCTGCATAGCACCATCACTGTCAAAATGATACCAGCGATTGTCTATCTTTTTCCAGGCATCAATCACCGCTTTTCCGTTGTCATTGAAATAGTACCAGTTGGTTCCCTCTGCCCTTCCGCCGTTTCCAAATGTCATCTGCAGCCATCTTCCGGATATCATGATGCCATTGGCATCCACATAATAAGTATCATCTACCCAACAGTTGACTGCCATCTGGCCGTATTCATTCAAATAGCGCCACTGGTCATCAGCTCCCTTTTTCCATTCATTCGTTACAAACGATCCATTGGAATCGTAATACACCCATTTACCATTCTCACTTGCCCATCCGGCCGCAGCCAGGGATACGATTCCGTTTCCTACTGTCAGGGCGGCCGACAATGTCAAGATTATCAGACCCCTTTTTTTCATAATATTCTCTCCTTCGCTGTTCTTCCAATTCTTTCATTAACTGGTTTCTATTGTATCAAGGTATCTCTTTTTATTCAATCAAAAATATCTTTCAATTCTATTACGATATCTGTCGATTCTCGAACGAAGTTATGAAAGCCTTCTTGACTCCTCTTTTTTTCTTAAGTATAATCGACACATAAACAGATTCTGGCCGTCCGTCGGCCGAAGGATTCTCATTTAAGATATCATACTGATTTTTGGAAAGGCTGGTATATTCGTATGTGGATTGCAGATGGCTGGAAAGATTATGAAGTGATTGATTGCTCAAACGGAGAAAAATTGGAGCGCTGGGGCGATTACCTCCTGATTCGTCCGGATCCGCAGGTCATCTGGGATTCCCCCAAATCTCACAGAGGCTGGAAGCACCCCAACGGCCATTACCATCGCAGTGCCAAAGGCGGCGGCGAATGGGAGTTTTTTGATCTTCCCAAACAGTGGGATATCCGCTACCGCGATCTGACCTTTCATCTGAAACCGTTCAGTTTCAAGCATACCGGGCTTTTCCCTGAACAAGCCGCCAACTGGGATTGGTTTGACAGGAAGATTCGACAGTCGGGCAGGCCTGTCAAGGTTTTGAATCTGTTCGCCTATACCGGCGGTGCCACTGTAGCTGCCGCTCTGGCAGGCGCCAGCGTCACCCACGTGGATGCATCAAAAGGAATGGTAGGATGGGCAAAGGAAAATGCAAAATCCAGCGGTCTGGAAAGCGCTCCTATCCGCTGGATTGTTGATGACTGCATAAAATTTGTGGAAAGGGAGATCCGCAGAGGCAATCACTATGATGCCATTATTATGGATCCTCCCTCTTACGGCAGAGGGCCAAAAGGAGAAATCTGGAAGATCGAAGATTCCATTCATCCTTTTATAAAGCTGTGTACCAAACTTTTATCGGAACAGCCTCTTTTTTTCCTGGTTAACTCCTATACCACCGGACTTGCACCATCTGTTCTGTCTTACATGCTGTCTTTAGAAGTATGCCGCACTCATGGAGGTTATGTACAATCTGAGGAAATCGGCCTTCCTGTGTCTGGCAGCGGGCTGATTCTTCCCTGCGGTGCTTCCGGACGCTGGAGTACGAACATTTAATGATCTATCCGACCAGTATTTAGGCTTTCAGCACCGTAAATAATTCCGCGTCCCTGCTCCCCCATCGCCAATCACCAACGTATCAAAACCGTCCTGAAAACACGGATTGAGGCCTGAGTATTCCATACGGAATGCTTGGGTTTCTTTCATTCCGTTGGTAATCACATACATCCTATATGGCTCTTCCAGTTTAGCCAGCACCTGATGACCATAAGAAATCTGCCTGACTCCCCCGCCGGTACAATCTTAGCAGCTATGCTTTACTCATAAACCGTTCTCCCCTTTTCATCCGGAATTCCTGACTTCCGGTAAAAATAGGTATTTATCTGATCTCTCCAGTTAACCGCATTTTCCAGCTGTCGTTTCAGCCTTTCCTTCACATTCTCATAGCTTTCTGCATCTAGCTGTTCCCTCAGGCTTTCCCAGATCTTCTGATACTCTTCCACCTTCTTCACACCTGCAAAGTGAGTATCATATATATGCTGAATCACTGTTTTTCCGGAATGAAGCCGATGTGTATAGGGTACATGATGGAAAAACAGCAGATATTCATCCGGACAGGAAGAAAGGTTCTCATATTCCTCTGCCCGTTCCTGTGAATACTGGAACGTGTAAGCAGTTCCCGTAGCTTTCGTTCGGTCGCGTCCCAGACCATTGCGGTCTGCATAGTGATATGTTCCCCAGCTGTCATATTCATAGCCGTCTACGTCCGGTCCGTAATGTAATTTCGGCTTGCACATAAATCCCACGGACAGAGGGCATGTATAATCTTCGTAGGTCTTTCTGGATGTCATAAGAATATCTGTCAGTTTGCCTTCTCCTTCCGAAGAAAGCTGAAATGTCAGTCTCACCCACTCTCTGGCAATCTCCTCTGCAGAGGCATCATTATTCCAGATCAGACGCCCGTATCCGTACAGATTGGCCTGTGAAAGTTTGTTTCCTGTCCAGTTTGAATCCATGCCCACACTGCCTACTGCCGCTATGCCGGACAGACTTCGATTGGAAGAATTATCTCCCAGAACATGCTTGATAACCGAATCCCCTGGGTATTTCGTATCAAAATCCAGAGTTTCTTTCCACATAGGGATCAGATAACAGATATCGATCTGATGCCCTGTGTACTCCTGGGTAATCTGAAACTCCAGCATCTGATTCGTCTTTTTAAGTGCGCCAAACAGCGGAGAATGAGGCTCCCGAATCTGGAAATCAATGGGACCGTTTTTAATCTGAAGAATCACATTATCCGCAAATTTACCATCCAGCTCCAGGAAAATGTCATACGCTGCCTTGGCTCTGTCCAAGCTTCGGTCTCTCCAATCTTGTTTGCAGTTATATACAAAGCAGCGCCAGATAATGATACCACCGTAGGGAGCGACAGCCTCAGCCAGCATATTGGCACCTTCATCATGATTTCTTCCATAAGTAAATGGCCCAGGCCTTCCTTCCGAGTCGGCTTTCACCACAAAACCGGCAAAATCCGGTATCACCCCATAAATCTTTGCTACGGTTTTCTTCCACCACTGCCGAACTTCCGCAGAGAGAGGATCTGCCGTCTCAAGGCCGTCAATGCTCATGGGCGATGCATAGTTAATACTCAAAAATGTCCTGATTCCATATTGCCTGAACACATCGGAAATTTTCTTAATCTCTGTCAGATATTCCGGTTCAATAAAATATGTTTCCATCTGATGTACATTTACATTATTAATGGAAATAGCATTGATTCCCACTGAGCAGAGAAGCCTGGCATACTGACGGATTAAATCCAAATCTCCGCGAAAATGATTGTCCTCATAATAGACAGACTCCCCCGCGTATCCCCGCTCAATGGATCCATCGAAATTATCCCAGTGGTTAATCATGCGGATGCTCTGGTCCGGGATAGACACATAGGGAAATTCTGTTTTACCAGTTACCAGAAGCCGATATAGTCCAAACATTCCATAGAGGAGTCCCTGCTCGGTAAATGCCTTAACCACATATCGGTTCCCATCTCTTTCTATTCCATAACCTTCCTGAAAAAAGGAAGCGTCTTCTGTTTTCCAGAATAAAATATCTGCATCGTTCTGATCGGTTTCTTTTATGCCCTCAAATAAAAGCGGCACTTCTCTTATCAGGGTTTCTGTCCGTTTTGTACTGTGACTGCCTGTTATACAGAAGCTGGCAATTCCCTGACTCACCGGTTTCTTCAGCCAGCACAGATCTCTTTCTTTATTCATCTTTTCCTCCATTCTGTGCACGTTTTACAGTATTGCATACTCCGTTATCTCCTCTTCCTGAAATCGTTCTTCCCCTCACCTTTTGACAAAATCAGCATATTTCATTCTGCATATTGCCGGCAAGCCATCCCTTAATATTTTCTGCTACAATAACTGCCCTCTTTTCAAATGCCTGCCGGGAAGCAAAGGCGACATGAGGCGTGGCCATCAAATTCTTAGCATGAAGCAGCGCATGCTCCTGCGGTACCGGCGGTTCCATCTCAAATACATCCACCGCAGCGCCGGCAATCGTTCCTTCATTCAAAGCATCTGCCAGAGCCTGACTGTCTACTATGGGGCCGCGGGCCGTATTGATAAACAGCGCATGTTTCTTCATCATGGCAAACTGTTCTTTTCCTATCAGCCCTATGGTATCCACGGTCTGTGGTACATGGACAGAAACAATATCACAGGTTTTAAGAAGTTCTTCCATAGAAACAAATGTTACACCCGGAATTTCTTTTACGGACCGGTTATATGCATATGTCTCGCACCCAAATGCCTGAGCAATCTTAAGCACTCTCTCGCCGATAGCCCCCGCTCCGATAACACCGAACTTTTTTCCCTCCAGTTCAAAGCCTACCAGCCCCTGTTTGGTCCCGCCCTTTCTCACCGCATCATTGCATGCCAGTATATTCCTTGCCAGATCAATGACAAGCCCAAACACCAGATCCGCCACTGCCGCCGTAGAATAACCTGCACAGTTGCAGACACGAATCCCTCTTTCCCTGCAAAAATCAACATCCACCAGATCTACACCGGTAAAGGCCACACAGATCATCTTAAGTTCCGGACATTTCTCCATAATATCCCTGCTGTACTTTATATTAGAAAGAACCACACAATCTGCTCCCTGGCTTCTTTCTGTCAGAACTGCGGGATCTTCATTTCTGTCATGGTAATATGTAATCTCATGCTGAGTCCCAACAATACGTTCCACAATCTCTTTCAGACTCTCTCCGGAAATCCCCAGAGGCTCTAAAAATGTAATTTTCATTGTTACCTTCCTCCAAATTTTTCAAGTCAGTTTTATTTTATCCTTTCTCAGCACTGGCTGTCAATCCTTCTGTAAAAGCAGTTTTTCTCCCCACTCTGCCTCCTTAAATCCTACCAGTACCTTATCAGCATCCACAATAAGCGGACGCTTTACAAGCATCCCATTGGTTGCAAGAAGTTTTAGCTGTTCTTCCTCGCTCATATCAGGCAGTCTGTCCTTTAGCTTCATATCTTTGTACAGCATTCCGCTTGTATTAAAAAACTTTTTAAGCGGCATACCACTTTTCTCATGCCACTGTTTCAATTCGTCATAAGACGGGTTATCTTCTGCGATATGGCGCTCCATATAAGTGATGTTCTGCGCATCCAACCACTTCTTTGCTTTCTGGCATGTGGAGCATTTTGGGTATTGTATAAATAGCATAGTTACTCCCTCCCTCATAAATCAGATGTTCTTCTCTGTTCAAATTCTCTTTTTATACCGCTTCTTTATATCTTATAAAAACTTCGCTCCTCTTTATTTTCAATTGGCATAAGCTGCAATAATATTTCATATCATAATTGATCTAATATTATTACTTGTTGTTTATTTTGTCAATACTATTTTCAAAATACTTTTATTTATTTACGAATTGCATAATGCGTCGTGCAATGTTATAATATATAAGAGTTCTTTTACATTTATACTGTTCATAATACAAATCAGGAATTGGGGGCATTATCATGGAGGAATTGTTAGTTTATGCTATTTTGCTTGATGAGAAATTAGTAACAGAAACCGAGTACAATAAGCGGCTTGATGAATTATGATTTTCTTTATTTGGAATGGGAAACAGACATTAAAAAGGCTATTATTTATATGAGGACACATATGGATTGCAAAAATCTTAACCTTGAACGGTTTGGCAGAGATTTAATGAGCAAATTAGAGACAATTTATGCAAACTGCTCGGATATTGGATATTTTGCAAATCGAATGTATCGCTTATGGGAAATTCTTCCTGGAAATATTCAGAACATAGAGCCATTTTGGACTCTATGCTATGCCGATGACCCTTTATCATGGGGAGATGAAAAACAGACCAGAAGCATTTATGAACATATGCTAAGTTACTATAAGGATTAAGTTATTATAACAATTCCTGTTTTTTAGGCCAAAAATAAATTATGTTACATTTAAACTAATATATAGCGAATTGATTATGTCTGTTCAATATATAGATAATTATTCCGATGTTGAAAATATTCCTTCAGGAAAGCTGCGTAAAAGTGTTGTAAGGAAATATGGACATAAAATGTGAATTCAAAAATCTCCTGTTTATTGTAAGAACACATTAAAAAAATGAAATTAAAAACACTTATATAGAAAGGAAATGTAATTACATGGGTTATGGTCAAAATCTAAAAGATATTTTGGACAGCAAAGGGATGACAGTAAAAGAACTTGCACTAAAGGCAAAAATCGCGCCCACAACGCTTTATTCGATTATCCAGCGGGACACTGCTATCCGTTTTGATACCGCACTTAGAATTTCTAATATATTGGATATCCCCATCAGTTCTATCTGCAAGGAT
>CAJUPP010000109.1:5153-7610 GCA_910588325.1 uncultured Hungatella sp. | reverse complement strand
ATCACAGCGGCACACCAAGACAGGAAATCAAGAAAAGGTTTCCTGTTTTTTTGCGTCCTAAACCGAGCCGAGATTTGAGCCGGACTGAAAAAATTTCAAAAAGTTTCGGAGAATGTTGCCAAAATTTCAATTTTACCCGTAGTAGGTAGTATGGGGAAAAATAATTGCCGGAGAGTTTGGCATTTTTTGCAACTGTCCGTATACCAAACCAAACAATTTCAAACAGAAAAGGAGAACGACTATGGAAAAATTAATAGCAGCAGCACCACAATTAATGGTAAGAGCACTGGCAGGAGATCCCACGGCAATCTCTATGCTGACAGTAGGCGGAATCGCATTAGGAGTCGGTAAACTCATCAAAGCATGCTCCGGCAAGAAGGACAGTAAAAAGTAAACACATATATAGAATGGTAAATTACAGAAGAACCCGAAAGCAGATACTCTCCCCATCCACGCTCTTCACCGATATCCTGCCGCCGTGGGCTTCGGTGATGGCCTGGGCCATAGACAGGCCGATTCCCGTACCTCCCAGGTGGACGGACCGGGACTGGTCCATACGGTAGAAGCGGTCAAACAGCCGGTCCAGGCTGGAGATATCTGTCAGATGGCAGGTATTGAATACTTCGATACACGCCTTCCCGCGGCTGCGGTACACATCCAGGCATATCTGTCCCTTTTCATCTGAGTACTTCACTGCATTGTCAAGAAGAATCGACAGGAGTTTCTGGATGGAATTCCGATCCCCATACAGCTCTATGGGTTCCTGGATCCGCTGAATATATTGTTTTCCATTGGCTTTTGCAAGGACGGCAAAGGCTTCCGCTGCCTCCCATGCAGCATCGCTTAAGGAAAACCTGGTTTTTTCCGGAAAAGGTATCTCCTCATCCAGCCGGGACAGCGCCACCAGATCCCCGGTAAGCTTAGCGAGCCGGGAGGCCTGTTTCTGGATGTTGGCGATCCATTCATCTCCCTCATGCTCCATGGCTGCAATATCCGCACTGGTTGCGATGGAGGTGATGGGTGTCTTAAGTTCATGGCTGGCATCGGTGATGAAGCGTTTCTGCCGCTCCATGTTTCTGGCATAGGGACGGATGGCATACTGGGAGAAGAACACCACCAGACAAAACACCAGGAAAAGGCTTGCCAGCCCAATGGCCGAAGACACAAGAAGCAGGGAAGCCATAAACTGTAAATGCATGGATGCATTGAGAAAAAGGATCGTTGTGCCGGCCTCATCTCTGCGCACAAGATACCGATAATCATGGTAATACCCTTTTTCTCTCTTCTTTTGAAGAACGGCATCCGCATATGCTGCAGCCGTCTCATCATCAATGGAGGAGATATGATCCCTGGATACTTCCTTCACATTTCCCTCCGGGCTTACCTGTACGGTGAAAAAACGGGTGATAAATTCCGCTTCCGGCCCTCTGCCGGGCTGGCCTCGTTTCAAAGGTCCACCCTCTCTGGGAGGATTAAATGCCCGTGGCCCATATAGCAAAAGATCCGCGGCCAGATGATCTTGCATGGACGTTGTCTGTATATAATTTGCCACATTGATTCCTGCCACAATAACCAGCATAACCATTCCGAAAGCAGCCATGGCAGCCAGGATAAACCGCCGTCTTATTTTTTTCAGCATGAAATCTCCTCCAGTGAATAACCGGCTCCTCTAGCTGTCCGGATCTCAACCTTGGCACCTGTCTGTTTTAATTTCTTTCTGATAAATCCCACATAGGTCCACACCACACTCATATCTGCCGATGAGTCCTGGTCCCAGAGTTTGTCCATCAGATGGCTGGTGGAAAATACGAAATGGGGATGCCTCATGAACAGTTCCATCAGCTGAAACTCCTTGTTGTTTAGCCGGATGGATTTGGAACCGCAGGTCAGCTCATAGCGGTTGCAGTCCAATTTCACATCATGAAAGGTTAACAGAAGTTCTGCATATCCCCTGTTCCTTCGGGAAAGAGCCTTCACTCTGGCAATAAACTCTCTGGTTGAAAACGGTTTGGGAAGATAATCGTCTGCACCGGCCTCCAGTCCTGCCACTCGATCTTCCACTTCTGCCTTGGCCGTCAACATCAGTACAGGTACATGGGAACCGGCTTTTCTTATGGCCTTTAATACCTCCAGACCGTTGACCTTTGGCATCATGATATCCAGAACAATAACGTCATAATCTATATTTTTAAATTGTTCCAGGGCCTGGGCCCCGTCATAGACCGTATCCACAGAAAACATGTTTTTTTCCAACAGAAACTTTAAGCCCTTTGCAAGCTCCAGTTCATCTTCCGCAATCAAAATACGCATGATAGAAAACCTCCTACTTTATTCAGAAACGGCACGCGCCGCTTGGGCGTCACCTGCCAAGTCGTCGGAACGCATTCCAGTTGTGAGGTTTCGCCTCACAAGCGTTCCTCCTAATTCAGAAACGGCACGCGCCGCTTGGGCGTCACC
>CAJUPP010000109.1:0-5053 GCA_910588325.1 uncultured Hungatella sp. | reverse complement strand
CAGGTCGTCGGAACGCATTCCAGTTGTGAGGCTTTGCCTCACAAGCGTTCCTCCTAATTCAGAAACGGCACGCGCCGCTTGGGCGTCACCTGCCAGGTCGTCGGAACGCATTCCAGTTGTGAGGCTTTGCCTCACAAGCGTTCCTCCTCATTCAGATATCTCCACAGTGTGGTTCGGCCGATGCCTAGCTTTTTAGCGGCCATGGTCTGGTTGCCGCCGCACTGGGCCAGAACTACTTTAACAATTTCCCGGGTCATCTCATTTAAAGTGCGGTTGTAATCAAATGAGGAGGAGGCAGGCACATACTGCCGTTTTTCCTTTTCAATGGTTTGATACACTGTATCATACTGAATGTAAGCCGTGGAGGTAAGGGCAGCCAGCTCGGTCAGCACCCGTTTCAGCTGAAGAAAATTGTCTGGCCACTGGTAACTGGTCAGCACCCCTAAAGCCTCCGGGGTGAATCCTACGATCTGCCTGGACAGTTCCACGTTCAGGGCGTTCAAGTATAGGCTGGAGGAATTCTGAATATCGTCAGTCAGCTCTCGCAGGGGCGGCATATAGATGGTGGTGCAGGTAAGGTAGTCGATAAAATTTTTCGAAGGGTCCGTCACATCCGAGTCCAGAGTCTGAGAGCAGGAGATCAGGATGCGGTTTCTCTTGTACGTCTTGGTGTCTACCAGCAGAGACAAAAGCTGGTTTTGGCGCTGCAAAGACAGGGCCTGAATATTGCTGATAAAGATGGTATTGTTCTGGTCATTAAAGGGAGAATTATAATTGCTTATCAGATAATTCCAGGTCCTGTCATTAATCACCTGGCAGTCTATGGTGACATAGGGGTACTTAGTCATGGAACTTTCCAGATAAAGCTTGGCAGCCATCTGATTCTTTCCGGATCCTCTCTCTCCCAGGATGATGACCGGAAGCGTGTTCTGATTGATCATCCGCACTTTCTCTTCCATAAGCCTGGCACTGGAAGTGAGAGAGTAGAAGCTGCTGGAATACATGACGGAAATCTCCGTGTAAGAAAAGAAACGGATGCCGTGTTTGCTCGCATTTGTGGGAAAGGGGTTTTGCTCCAGACAAAAAATGTAACATCGCTCATCCAAAAATGAAGTTTCCTCCGCCAGAACGGAATAAAGAGACTGATCAATCATGTGGAAAGCCTTGGCCGGTATGGGCTGAGAGGATTCCAATTGTTTTTTAAAATAATTTATGACCGAAGAAATATTTTCCTTATTATAAGTAGAAAACAACACGGTGCCGTCGGTTTTCATAATAATAGTCTCCATGCCCTGAATCTGCAGGGCACTGGTAAACAGCCGGCTTCTGGCCTTGGTCTCCTCAATGATATTGCACATGTTAATGGAATATTCGATGGCACTCTCGATCCCCTCAGAACCGGACATGATCAAAATAGGCTCCAGCCCCATTTCCCTGGTCATCATCTCCGTGATCATATCGCACAGAATAATGCGATATCCCTTTTCCTTTAAGGCTTTCAGGGCAGAGTCCAACTCATTGGGATGATGGATGGTGACAATGTTCATCTTATAGATCATCATTTCACTTAAAGCATGAGCCGGCCTGGTTATGTTGGGAAAGCCTACAACAGCGTAAGGTTCCGTAACATTTTCCAGAAGAAGGATGGCCCGCAAAAGATCGTTGATGGAGACAGGAATTTCGATGACGGGAATAGAGGCAATAGTTCGGATCATTTCTGCGGTTCCGCCTCGGGAGAGAATCAGGTCAAAGCCTTCATTCATATGCTGACTGGCCAGCTGTACGCCGTCTTCCAGGTTGCCGGTGTAAGCTGTCAGCTCTACCTCCTCATATTTTTCCGCCGCAAGGATCATGGCTGTCTTTAAATTCTGGTAAGGCGCGATGCCTAAAATTCGGTAGATTCGTCTCATGCTGCAAAAATCCTTTCTAAAAGTGTTTCAATTTGAAAATATTATACCATATTGAGAAAGGAAATACAATAATGTTTCAAAAAAGAACAAAAATAGTACTGTATTTAATTGAAACATATTTTGGAAAGAAGTATTCTATAATTGTCAAGGGAAACAAAGAATTGTTTCAAAACAGAACAACAGTTAGGGGGTGAACAGATGGTTGAATTGATGATTATTGCCGATGACTTCACAGCCGCCCTGGATACGGGAGTTCAGTTTGCGGAGAAGGGAATCCCCACCAGAGTGATGGTCAGCCCGGATGATGACGAAAAACAGGTGGATGTCTTAAGCCCTGGCCAGGCAGTGGTACTGGTCATCGATGCGGAGACCAGACATGTATCGAAGGAACAGGCTTATGGAAAGGTGTATGGAATTGTGGCGGAGGGGAAGAAAGCGGGAATCCCTTATATTTATAAGAAGACAGATTCCGCCCTTCGGGGAAATATCGGAAGCGAGCTGGAGGCAGCCTTCAGGGCTTCTAAGGAAAAGTTTCTTTCCTTTATCCCTGCATTTCCGCAGATGGGCCGGATCACAAAAAACGGGAAACAGTACATTGATGGTGTTTTAGTCAGTGAAAGCGTTTTTGGGATGGACCCCTTTGAACCGGTTACAAAGGATTCGGTGAAGGATATCATACGTTTGCAGAGCCAGATTCCTGTGAAAGAAACCAGCGATCCGCAGGAAGAATCCTGGGAGGGAGAGGGAATAATTGTATTTGATGCGGAGACGGACGAAGATATGATGAGAATCGGCAAAAGTCTGGCCGCATCAGGAAACGGGCATCTTCTTGCCGGTTGCGCAGGGTTTGCCCTGGTTTTGCCGGAACTTTTGGACCTTAAGTGTCAGACGCCCAAAGAGGCTACTCTGGAGGATAAGCTGTTTGTCATGTGCGGAAGTGTCAACCCTATTACCAGAAGGCAGCTGGACCGGGGAGAAGCCGAAGGATATCCCAGAGTCAATCTGATGCCGGAGGAGAAACTGAGTCCGAAATTCTGGTCATCAAAAGAGGGAAACCGGCAGCTGGAAGAACTTGTAAAAAAATGCAGAGAAAACGTCTGTGTCATACTGGACAGCAATGACCGGGAAGGCATGCCGGATACTCTGGCTTATGCCAGAGAAAGAGGGGTAGATACGGAAGACGTATTGGATGAAGGACTACAGGCCGTGATTCTGGTGACCGGAGGAGATACTCTGCTGGGATTCATGAAGGAAATCGGGCAGTGGGAACTGCATCCTCTTCGGGAAATCCGGCCGGGCTGTGTACTTACCAGCCTCTCTTATGGAGGCAGGGAATATCATATTATTACCAAATCCGGCGGCTTTGGCGATGAGACATTGCTTTTGGAATTGACAGAGGAACTGAAAAAATAATAAAGATGCATCAATATAAAAAAGGAAGGTGAAAACATGGGATATGGGATTAAGCTTCCCGCTTGTGTCTATTCAGGAATCGGAAGCACCGGGGACATGAAGACCATTGTAAAGCAGGAGTCGGCAAAGAAAGTGCTGGTATTTACAGACAAGGGAGTGGCAGGAGCAGGACTTCTTCAAAAGCTTCTGACAGTTTTGGAGGAGGCAGGCGTAAGCTGCCGGATTTTTGATGATTTAAGACCGGAACCGGCTTACACTGATGTGGAAAAAGTAGTAGAGCAGATGAACTGGGAAAACGGAGATCTGATTGTGGCCATAGGCGGCGGCAGCGTTATGGATGCGGCAAAGCTGTGTGCTTTGTTAAAAGGATCCTCCTATACCGTAAAAGATCTTCTGGACAATCCTCTTTTAGCTTCCAAGCAGATGAAGACGGTTATGATTCCCACAACCTGCGGAACCGGTTCGGAAGCAACCTGCAACGCCATTGTGGCGATTCCAGAGGAGGGGTCCAAAAAGGGAATCGTGAATGAGCAGATGATCCCGGATTATGTGATTCTGGATGCGCAGATGATTGCAGGGCTTCCTGCTTCCATTGTGGCAGTTACAGGAGTGGATGCTCTGGCCCATGTGGTGGAATGCTTTACCTCCAAAAAGGCCTTTCCTTTAAGTGATACTTATGCTTTAGCAGGTGCCAAATTGATTTTTCGAAATATTGAAAAAGTATATGAGGATCCTTCCGATATGGAGGCAAAAAGCGACATACTTTTAGGGGCTTTCTACGGCGGCGTTGCCATTACGGGAAGCGGAACCACAGCAGTTCACGCTTTAAGCTATCCGTTAGGCGGGAAATTCCATATTGCTCATGGTGTGTCTAATGCGGTTTTATTTGCTCATGTGATGGCATTTAACAAGGACGCATGTGAAGAGCGGCTGGCGGTTCTGTGTGACGCGGTGTATCCGGAACTTTTGGCGATGACTTGGGAAGAAAAGGCAGATCATATGATTGAACGGATTGCTGCTATTGTGAAGAATACGAAGATTCCTACGGATTTGAATACGTTTGGCGTGAAGATGGAAGATCTGGATTTTTTGGTGGATGCGGGAAGTAAGCAGCAGAGGCTTTTGGTCAATAACAGGAAAGAGTTAAGTCTGGATGATATCCGCGATATTTATATGAAGGTATTAAAGTAGAAAAACATGTCGCTACCAATAAGAGGAGGATAAAACATATGAGTGAGATTAAAGGAATTATCACAGCGATGCAGACAGCCATGCATGAGGATGGCAGCATCAACGAGGAGGAACTTCGCAGACAGATTGACCGGCAGATCGAGGCAGGAGTGGATGCGGTGTTCTGTTTAGGAACCAATGGTGAATTTTATATCATGTCCATGGAGGAAAAAATCCGTGTCATAGAGATATTTGTGGATCAGGCTAAGGGGCGTGTTCCGGTATATGCGGGAACTGGCTGTATCAGCACAGAGGAGACTATCACACTGTCCAAAAAGGCAGAAGAAATGGGCGTGGATGCAATCTCTGTTATTACACCTTACTTTGCGGCTATCAGCCAGGAAGAGCTGTATCAGCATTATGGGGCAGTGGCAGAGGCAGTAAAGATTCCGGTGGTTATGTATAACATACCGGCAAGGACAGGGGCTTCCCTGGCGCCGTCTACCCTCCGGCATATAAGGATTCCCCGTTGAGCAGGATGAAGCGGAGATAAGGAAATG
>CAJUPP010000108.1 GCA_910588325.1 uncultured Hungatella sp. | reverse complement strand
AATATAAGTGTCAATAGGCCTGTTCCACTACATACATTGGCCGGATTCCCACATCGCATACCTGGTTTCCCTCCGTCGCCTTCACATAAATCGTAACCGTTGTCTCATCCAAATCCAGTTTAAGGCTGGTTCTCTGTCCATCTTCCACAGTATATCCGGAATACTCCCGTTCAGGAATGTCTGAGGTTACTTTTTGCCTCCCCACTGCTCCCTTCACAAATTGGTAACCCTCAAACGTATCGGATTCAATGGTAATCCATGCATCTTTTGAAGAACTTCCCTCCACTAAGGACAAGATATTCTTGTTCATCCATATGGCGGACAGCATAACGATAATTGGCGGCTTCAAAACTTCCGCTACTGTTTCCTCCTCTTCCGCCTCCGCCGCTTCCTCCACTGCCCCCAGAAGAATAGGATGTCTTAGTTTTGTTTCCTAACTGTGCTGTCTCTTGTTTCTTTGTGGAAATCCCCTTCCCAGAAACATAAACAGCCTTTCCGTTTTCATACCAGCGGCCATCTGCGTTAATATAGAATCCGTCTGGGGTCAAAGCCTCCTTTCCTAAGTGAATTATGGAGACTTTTCCCATGACTTTAAAACATTTACGGCAAATACAGCATTTTTTATAAGATACTTCTCCAAAACTGGTTTAACAGAGCGTACAGATATTCCCTTAACAAAGGATTTGCCAGAGAGAAGGCACCGATTACCACAAAAGCAACCAGAACCATTCTGGTAAAACCGTTCCATAAGAAAGCTGCCATTCTCACTGGCTTGCGTTCCACTTTTACTTCCTGCCTCTCTTTGGCACCAAACCGTTCTTTCAGGCTTTCTCCATTTTCCTCCCACGCTTCCTGCGTTTCCTGCTGCATAAGTCTTGGCTGAAATTTTGTATTTCTTATCTGCATGACTAATCTTTCCTTTTTATGATATCCGTCTGTTTGCCGATTACGAAAAAGCGGCCGTTTTTCTGTGAATACTCACAAGTGGCCAACGTAATGAGAGAATCCCCCCAGGACACAGGAGCATATTTCCTGCCGCCCTGTTGTTTGATCAATGCCAGCAGACTCTGCATTTCCTCTTCCGTATACGAAACCAGGCATTTCAGAAGTTCCTGATTATTAGCGGAAGCAGAAAACACCATACACACTTCATAAACCTGAATCCCCTCTTCCGTAATAAAATGGATCTCCTTATTCTGCTGCAAAAAAGACTCATCTAAATAGGCTTCCAGTGTGCCGAACATCTGCCCGGATCTCATGTTGTGCCCATAGAGGACCAGGTTTGTCCCGCCTTTGTAGCTTGCGTTATGCATATAGATACTTCCGCATACGGATTTATTTCCATAAAAATCCCTGTCTATGTACCAGTCTGGCTCTTTCGATCTCATGACAGGATAAGCGTTCTCTGTCTGCGGAATCTTTAGATATCCTTTGATATCTGGGTTTTCCTTTTGCAGTCCCTTTATATCAATAAATTCCAAATCACAATATGTTTTTCCTTTTTAGTTGACTGTGTAATTCTAAACGCAATCATCATGAAAAAATATGGTATTTTTTATCCGATTATTGTATTAGGCCCATTAAAAAACAGGCTGCAAAGAGCCTGCTTTTTAAGTAAACCTATATGCGCCCGGTATCGGACGCACCGCCACACATGAAAGTCTGGTGGGCGTGCTTGGCATACCCGAATACATGCCGCCTAATCGGCGACGGACTTTTAAAGTAATCATCCATGTTCCAATTACTATATTTCTACCAATCCTAGGAATCATAACTGGCAATGAGATAACCGGTTTCTGCTGCCTCACTGACAAGTTCCGGCTTCTGGTATCCTTGTTCCCAACTATTCAGGCCAATCCAGGACCGGTCAATCCCTTTTTGTTTCATATCATGGATCACATCTACTGTGTCCGCATTCATCCAGGTATCTGTATCATGGAACACCATAGGCATATTTACAGATAATGCATTTTTGTGAAGCAGTATTTTCTGTGAAGCCGTTAAGTTTTCGTATCCTTCCCCTAAAAGTTCCTCCATCTTAGGATTACTCTCTGTAAATATCTCACCATTCCAAAATCCATCCCCCGCCAAAGCCTGGCTGATATAACTGCAAATCACATTCTTTTGATAGGCCGCCACATAATCCTGCTGATTCAGTTCAGCCAAAACAGCCTCAAATTCCTTCCCGTTTTCAATCGTCCCTGTAAAGGAACACAGATAGGACATGACCGGTGAATCCAGAGAAAGACGAAATTCCTTCCAATTTACATCATCTGCAGAGATTACAAAATCTCCCCACAGATAAATAAACGGCGCTCCATACAGTTTTTCTACATTGGGATTTTGTTCTGCTTTTTCCTTAAGGGTTATCAATCTATTTTTTTCAGCCACATAATCCCGATATATTTTCGCGCCCATGACCGGGTCATTTTCCGTAACATAAACACGGTAACCGCATGTTTTATTCCCGCTTATCTCCGGGTATTCATGGGAGACAGAAAAGGAAAGTTCCCCTTCCCCTAAAAAATTTAATTGTGTCCGATACGGGTCCTCCATGATAAATAACACACAATGCTCTCCATCCGATGAAATCCAGAAAGGCATAGATAACTGTTCCAGTACTCCCAGCTGCTGCCCTGCCAGATGTTGAATCCAGACAGGCTCACCGGCAGGAATCCTTTTTCCTTCCCCAAGGGGAAGATAGTATTGTTCCGCCCCTATATACGGCCAGCAGACGGTGTTGTCCCCCTCTGTTTCCGATGTGATTTCAACATTCAGGTAATCCTTTTCCGTAATCAGCCTGACACGAAGTTGCTTCCTGGGATAGCGCCAGGAAATAATATTGTCCTCTTCTCTGTAATCTTCTACTGTGGAAATATAAATCTCAACCATAAAAGAACTCCTTCTTTATTAACCATATTTAATTTCGTGAAAGCGGAAATAAAACTTCAAATAAGATAATGTTTTCTTTTAATGTACAGGTAACCAGGTAACCAAATCTCTCCGCGATACTCTTCACAACAGATAATCCAAGGCCCGTACCAGACAGTTCCTTATTCCTGGACTTCTCGCCCACATAAAACTGTTGCCAGATACGATCCACGTCCAAATCCGTGTTTTCCGTTTCATTGGAGATATGGAAAACGCAGTGTGATCCCTCCTGATACAAACTGACATTCACTTTTTGGGAAGAAGCATATTTCGCGGCATTTGACAAAAGATTGGAAAACAGTTCGCCTAAAAGATCTGGATTCCCATTGATACGAATCTTATGTTCAATCGCCTGAAACAAGGTTAGCTCTCTCCCCTTAAAAAGTATTTCCTGCTCCTTGATACAGG
Organism: uncultured Hungatella sp.; assembly: GCA_910588325.1. Lineage (GTDB taxonomy): Bacteria > Bacillota > Clostridia > Lachnospirales > Lachnospiraceae > UBA3402. The sequence continues at coordinate 4,364 of CAJUPP010000108.1, read as the reverse complement.
TTTCTAAAATCTCATCCGCCTCAAGTTCCATTAGGGGATATTCCTTCTGCTCAATACGGGAGAGATACAAAAGCTTTTCCACGATTTGAGAAATCTTGTTGTTTTGGCAGAGAATCGTATCCAGAAACGTCCCGTCATCCAGACCATCCTTAATCCCTAAGGCATACATTCCGGTTAATGTAATCGGTGTCTTTAAATCATGGGCCACATTACTGAGCAGCTGCTTCATCTGTTCATTTTTTTCTTCCAGAAGTCTATGGTACTCCTCAATATTTTGCGCCATTTCATTCAGGCTGTTGGCTACCTCCTCCAGCTCATCCCCGGTCTGAATCCGCAGAGGCTGAAATTCATGGGAGGAAATCCTTTTCGTAAATGCCTGAATCTCAGTCAACGGATTGATAATATGCCGTGTCAGCACAAGAATCAGCATAATCGCAGTTAAAATAGAACAAGAGTAGATAAAAAACCCAATATGATTGACAATCTCGACAAACCTCTGTGCCTCCGGAACAACAGCGGCAATGGCGTATATCCCGGAGTCCAGAGAAAGATATTCAACTAAAATACCATAATTCAGTTTCTCCTGCCCATAGAGGCGAAAACGGGAACCCTTTTCAACGGCTGCGGCATAATCCTGCTCCCACAGCCACAGTTTATGAAATCCCATCCCTTTCTGTCTGAAAGAATCCCGAAGCTCGCCTGACAGGATTTAGGGATCACTGTTTTGCGCAGAATAGGCAATCAAAACCTTTTCCCTGTCTTCAATGGTTCGGATCACTTCTTCGGGAGCTGCCCCGGTTCTCAATTCCTCTTCCAGCAGCTCACCGATTTCTCTCACATATTCCCTCTGCTCCCGCAGGTAAATACGTCTGGTTATCCGCGAATTGGCAAATAATGTCACCGCAAGTGTGCAGAGAAGAATAAGCACAACTCCTATGGAAAACTTCCAAGATAAACGATTCCTGCGCCTGAATAAAACCTTCATTTATCTTCTCCTGACCCTGACTGCGAGTAATTCTCTTTGATCAGTGAAACGGCAATTTCCCGTGCCCTGGCGCTGGATACATTCTGACCCGGTGTTGCACCCAGATAAATACAAAAATAAATCCGATGATCCATATCCGCGAAACCTGTATACCAACAGTCCACCACGATTCCACCAGATTTTCCCATCCCTGTCTTTCCGTAGATTCTGCAGGTTTCATCACTTGATTCCGGGAGAAACATCACTTCTTCAAGAAGAGCCTGGACATCTTGAGAATACCGGGATGAACTGCCAAAAATCCGTTCCAGAACTTCCGTCTGTTCCCTGGGTGAAATCTTTAAGGAGGATTCAAGCCAGAAACCGGTTAACGCAGGATTGCTGTTGTTATTATTCAAATGCCCTTCCCAGTCGGACACATCACAGTTTCCGTATTGGAGCTCATTCAAGGTTTCCTCCATGATCTCAGGGCCTATGTCATCAATCACCTGCCGGTAATACCAGACACATGAAGTGCGAAAAGCAGTAGGAAAATCCATGTCCCGGTTCCAGTCATCGTTCCAAAACCCTTCGCCGCTCCAGGGCCGGGAAGAGTTCTCCTGGTTGATCGCTCCCCTTTCCAGCCCCGCCAAGGAAGAAATAATCTTAAATGTGGAACATGGAGAATGGCGGGTATCCGCTAAGTTTTCATTGTAAACCTGGAAGACGGGTTCTCTGGGATCAAAAATAACCGCGGCCCCGTTTAATCCGTCAAAATAGGAACTCCAGTCAGGGCGGAGTGTTGTTGTCGGTGATACAGCGGCGGATTCCGTAATATCCGGAATCGCCTCGATGAAAATCATCTCCTCTTCCTTCGGCTCTGCCGTGATTTCCGTTTCATTCCGTAGTGCTGCCTCGGTTTCCTGTGCATTCTGAATCGCCGCCCCGGTTTCCTGCCGGGATAATTGCGGCTGCTCTTGTTGAGAGGCACAGCCAGATAACATTGTCAAAAACGTGAAAACAGTAAGAAGCATAGGTCCACGTCTCATAAGATAAACCTTCCTTTCTGTTGATACGGTCTGTATCAATGATCCGATGTCATCGTATATCCCAAACCGATTCTGGTTTGAATCATACTTTCACCGATTTTCATCCGCAGCCGGCGGATAGTTGTGTCTACTGTGCGAATATCCCCTTCATAATCCATTCCCCAGATATGATCCAGCAGAAACTCTCTTGAAAGAACCTGGTTTTGATTGGAAAGAAAACATTTCAAAAGCTCATACTCCGTTTTGGTAAGAAGGATTCTTTCCCCCTGCTTCATCACTTCCATGGTGTCAGAATTAAGCCGGATATCCTGAAAAGACAACAGCTTCTCCCCTTTTGCCGTCAGCATTAAAATCTTCACCGGAATCTTAAGGAGTCTGATTTCACGGCAGGTTTGAATCCCGTCCTTCACCGGCATCATCCAGTCCAGGATGACCAAATGCACCTGAGTCTCAGATAAGAAATCAATGGCATCCTGCCCATTGGATACCGTACTCACGATGAATCCCTCTTTTTGTAAATATAATTTTAATATCTTCTGCATGTCCAAATCATCTTCAACGATTAAAATATGCATATCGTTCTTCCTTTACTTCATGGCATGGTTCATCTTTTCAAACATAAAATAAAGTTATTATACCAAATGGTGATCATTTAAGGCAACTCAAAATAGCTATTTTAGAATTACAGCAATTATTCTCATAAAAAATTACATCCATTTTTATAATACAAAATGGATGTGACAATCATGTTACAAATACATATTTTATATAATTGTTTACCGCAATCGGAATTACTTCTCAAAGAATACTTCCGTGTGTTCCGTTAAGTTATCTCCAAAACGCACTTATATGCTATCCAGCATATCAAACCCTTCCATCATAGAACCCACATCCGTCTTCGCCTCCACAGCCCCTTTTCCGATCCGCCCCCTGCACTGGCCTGCTGCGGTTTCGGCCTGGAATCGGAAACACTCACCACTCCATCCACAGCTTCTGTCACCACGGCCCCGCGGCATACCGCATCACTACGGTCAAAAGAGACAACCGCCGTCTGCTTTACCAATTGTTTTGCAAGTTCTGTCTGTTCCTCCTCTGTTATAGGCTTTACCGGAGGCATTATGGTATGTACCTGGAATGCCTGATCCTCCTGTCTTGGGGACTCAACTCTCCGCTTTACTGCCTGATCCTGCTGCATATTCCTGCTCTTTTCCAGTTTTTCAAGGTTTTTCGGCTTTGTATTGCAGTATTGGAACACATATAAGCCCACCCCTTTCCCAAGATCGCCAAGAAGCCCGGCATTGGGATGTTCAAAGGTCTTATATTTCTCATCATAAAACGGCTGCTGGCCTTTGATAATAATGATACAATATCCATCTTTCAAACGCCGGATTTCGTCCACGGTCAGCAGTTCACGTTTCGTATATTTAAAGGACTTGGAATCAGACCTTCCCTTCCCGCTGTGAGACCGGGAACTGTCCCTAGACCGGATGGTCTGTTGCCCCAGTTTTTTCGATAAATCTTCCATAGAAGAAAGTTCGTTTCCCCCAAGATACACAAGGGTATCGCACGCTCCCATTAACGTCTCCCAGTCATCCTTATAGAGATTTTTTATCTGTCCAACAGCCTGAATAAAGATCATACAGGAAAGCCCGTACTTTCTCATAGTCGTCAGTTTCACCTGAAATTCCGGGATCACGCCAAGATTCGCAAACGTTTGGACACCATGGAAAAGTTCTGCCGGTCCTTTTTCTGATAGCGGGTCAAGTAGAAAATAATCGCCTCCAAGAGAGCCATTTCTGAATTTTCCCAAAACGGGTCTGTGCCGCCCTTGCTTCCGGATTCCGTATTCTTAATCAGGCAGTTAATCAGGGTCAGAACGTCTTCCTCCCCTCTTAAGTAATGGAATGGGTTGTAACAATGGGAATGGGCCATGTCCGTAAGATTGAACACTTTAATCTCATATCCCATACCTTTTCCTGGGATCAAACCATTTCACTGTACCGTTCATGTTTCAAAACTCCTCGTATAATAAAAATAGCAGTATTACTATACTAACAGACAGGAAGCTTCACTTATACGGATATCAACGTCCTTCAAAATCTCACATATCCGTCTCATGACTGCATCCTGATTTTCAGACGTACTTACTATTGCCTCAGCATATTTAAAATAATCCTCAGTTTCAGCAAACTCTTCTCTCTTTATTTGTGTCAACGATTATCCAATAAGAACCTTCTTTCCCTCAAATCCAAAACCATACTCTCGAATCCGCTCTTCACTAATCCCTTCTGCCATTAAGACTGATTTATAATTCTTATCTTCAATCTGCTTTAAAGCTGCTTTCACGGTATCCT
>CAJUPP010000107.1 GCA_910588325.1 uncultured Hungatella sp. | reverse complement strand
ATCCTGGCTAAAGTATAGCAGGCTTTTGGGGTTATTCCCAAAAGCCTAATTGAAGAAAATGGTAGTTTTTTCTTGACATCTCCCCTTTAGAATGTTACGATAATAACGTCAGTTGAATAACAAAAACCTTTGTGATAAGAGAGTAAGGTAAAACAGAGGGAGGAATTTCCCTGTGTTTGCATTACTCTTTTTTTATCCAAGGGGAATAGGAGAGGATTATGAGCAGACTAAATTATGATGTAGTGGTGGTTGGTGGCGGCGTAACAGGATGCGCCGTTGCCAGAGAACTGTCCAGGTATGAATTAAACTGCTGTCTGATGGAGAGAGCGGAAGACGTATGTTCCGGAACCTCTAAGGCAAACAGCGCAATTGTTCATGCCGGTTATGATGCAGTTCCAGGTTCTCTGAAAGCAAAGTTCAATGTTCAGGGAAACGCCATGATGGGACCGCTGTCGGAAGAACTGGATTTTGAATTCCGGAGAAATGGTTCCATGGTGCTTTGCTTTGCAGAGGAAGACCGTCCGGGTTTGGACGCCTTATATGACAAGGGCGTAGCCAACGGGGTACCGGACCTTCGGATTATCAGCGGAGATGAAGCGCGGGCTATGGAGCCTAACCTGTCTGACCAGGTGGTTGCAGCTCTGTATGCGCCTACCGGCGGAATCGTATGTCCCTTCGGACTGACCATTGCCCTTGCCGAGAATGCCTGTGACAATGGTGTGGAGTTTAAGCTGAACACAGAAGTTTTGGAAGTATCTGCCGTTGAAGGCGGATATCTGTTAAAGACAAATCAAGGTGATTTCACCTCCAGATTTGTAGTGAATGCTGCCGGAGTATATACTGACGTTTTCCATAACATGGTCAGTGAGAAGAAGCTTCAGGTGATACCAAGAAAGGGCGATTACTGCCTGTTAGACCATGAGGCAGGAGGACATGTTTCCCATACGATTTTCCAGCTTCCCGGAAAGTATGGAAAAGGTGTTTTGGTTGCTCCTACCGTTCATGACAACCTGTTGTTAGGACCGACAGCCGTAGATGTAGAGGACAAGGAAAATACGGCGACAACTGCACAGGAGCTGGCAGATGTGCTTCAGAAGACAGCAATCAGCGTAAAGAATATTCCTTATAATAAAGTAATTACATCCTTCTCAGGGCTTCGTGCCCACGAGACAGGAGACGATTTCGTTGTGGGAGAGGCAGAAGATGCAGAGGGCTTCTTTGATGCAGCAGGAATCGAGTCTCCGGGACTTTCCAGTGCACCTGCAATCGGGGTCTATCTGGCAGAATTAATTGCCAAAAAGGCAGAGGCCGGAAAGAAAGCAGAATTTACTTCAGTGAGAAAAGGAATCCCACAGGTAAGTAAGTTAAGCTTTGAAGAGAGGGCAGCTTTGCTCAAAGAGCGTCCGGATTACGGCACCATTGTCTGCCGCTGTGAGAATGTCAGTGAAGGCGAGATTGTGGATGCTATCCGAAGAACTCTGGGTGCAACCTCCCTGGACGGTGTCAAGAGAAGAGTGCGTCAGGGCATGGGAAGATGTCAGGCAGGCTTCTGTACACCAAGGACTATGGAGATTCTGGCAAGGGAACTGGGACGGCCGATGGAGTCTATCTGTAAGAATGGCCCAGGGTCTGAGATTTTGATTGGGGATGGGAGGACAGAAGGATGAGAGAGCATGATATTGTAATTATCGGCGGTGGTCCGGCAGGGCTGGCGGCTGCTGTGTCAGCCAGGAAAGCAGGAATTCAGGATATCCTGATTCTGGAGAGAGACCACATGTTGGGCGGTATCTTGAATCAGTGCATTCACAACGGATTCGGCCTCCATACATTTAAAGAAGAATTGACCGGTCCAGAGTATGCCAGCCGTTTTATCAAGATGGTAGAGGAAGAGAAGATTCCATACCGTTTGAATACCATTGTAGTGGACATTACAAAAGACAAAGAGATTACATATATTAACCGGGATGAAGGTCTGGTTACCATCAAGGCAGGCGCTGTTATCCTGGCTATGGGATGCAGGGAGAGACCCAGAGGCGCGCTGAATATTCCGGGATATCGTCCGGCAGGTATTTATTCCGCAGGAACGGCTCAGCGTCTTACTAACATGGAAGGATTCCAGGTTGGCAAGGAAGTGGTGATTTTAGGTTCCGGCGACATCGGACTGATTATGGCAAGAAGAATGACTCTGGAAGGAGCAAAAGTAAAAGTTGTGGCGGAGCTGATGCCGTATTCCGGAGGTCTTAAGAGAAATATTGTCCAGTGTCTGGACGACTATGGCATTCCGTTAAAGTTGAGCCACACTGTTGTGGAAATTCATGGAAAAGAGCGGGTGACAGGTATTACCATCGCGGAGGTAGACGAGAGAAGGAAACCGATTCCCGGAACAGAGGAATATTATTCCTGTGATACCCTGCTTCTGTCCGTAGGCTTGATTCCGGAGAACGAACTGACTAAGGGAACGGGCGCTTCCATGAGCCGTGTCACCTCCGGTCCTAATGTAAATGACAGGTTGGAAACCGGAGCAGAGGGCGTATTTGCCTGCGGCAATGTACTCCATGTTCATGATCTGGTAGACTTTGTTTCTGAGGAAGCGGCTCTGGCAGGAGAGAATGCCGCTCACTATGTACAGAAGCAGAAAGGCCAGCAGGCAGTGGAGGCAGCAGAAAGCCACGAAGTGCCGTTGTTGGCGGAAAATGGCGTGCGTTATACGGTTCCCCAGACTCTTGATGTTGCCAATATGAAGGATATGGTGGTGGTTCGGTTCCGTGTCAGCGATGTATTCAAAAATCGTTCGATTGCAGTTTATTATGATGATCAGTTGATTTCCAAGAGAAAGAAAAAAGTACTGGCTCCTGGAGAGATGGAACAGGTGATGCTGAAGAAGGACAGCTTTGCCAAGTATCCTGATTTGAAAAAAATCACCATATGCACGGAGGGAGAATGATGGAACGCAGAGAGTTAATTTGCATCGGATGCCCTATGGGATGCCCGATGACAGTAGAGATGGATGGAACAGATATTACGGTTAGCGGCAATACCTGCCCGAGAGGTGCGGATTATGCCAAGAAGGAAGTTTTAAGCCCTACCAGAATTGTAACCTCCAGCGTGAAGGTTGAAGGCGGAGATATGGCCATGGTGTCGGTGAAGACAGAGCATGATATTCCCAAAGGAAAGATTATGGATATTATGGCAGAGATTCATCGCACGAAGGCAAAGGCCCCGGTGGCTATCGGAGATGTGGTGATTGAGGACTGCGCTGGTACGGGAGTTAACATTGTGGCTACCAGGAATGTGGAAGCCGCCTGTTAAGATTTGAAGTTGGGATAAATATTCAGACAGTCTAAGGAGCAATCCTCTGACTGTCTGTTTTTTTGTCAGTTGCGTAGCTATTGTATGATGATATTTGTAAGGGTTTGATTTGAAAGGATGATTTTTCCATAGTGTTTGAAAAATTGTGGAAATTGTCAATAGTTTATGGTAAAATAGAAAAAAATAATTACTTTGAGCATTGAAGGAGATTCATGAGGTATGGGGCGGAAGGAGACGGAAATCAGGGATTTATTTGAGACATCTCCGATTATTGCAGCAGTTAAAGATGATATGGGAGTTGACCATGCAGTGGAAACGGAGTCACCGGTGGTTTTCGTATTGTATGGAACCATATGTACCATAGCGGATATTGTACAAAGGTTAAAAGACCATGGGAAGATAGCTATCGTTCATGCAGATCTGATAGTTGGTTTGAGTACAAAGGAAGTGGTGGTGGATTTTATACATCAGAATACCAAGGCAGACGGAATTATCAGTACCAAGGCCTCCCTTGTGAAACGGGCTATAGAATTGGGGATGATTGCAGGACAGAGAACTTTTCTCATTGATTCCATGGCCCTGGAAACAACGAAAAAACAGCTGGCAGTGATGAGGCCGGATTTTATGGAGATTATGCCGGGAGTCATGCCTGGGATTTTGAAGATTGTGCGGACTTATACGGATATTCCTCTGGTAGCCGGTGGATTGATTTCTGATAAGAAGGACATTATTGCAGCGTTTGATGCGGGGGTGGATGCAGTATCCACAACGCGAGAGGAATTGTGGGGGCTTTAACTATGGTTATAAAACGTGATATCTGGTATACGCCGACGCAGAAAATGCGCAGGTTACATATTTATCTGCCGGACAGTTATGATTATACACAGGAACGTTATCCGGTAATGTATTTTTTTGACGGACATAATCTGTTTTATGATGAAGATGCCACTTATGGTACATGCTGGGGGATGAAAGGGTTTCTGGATCATTGGCATAAGCCGATGATTGTGGTAGGGATTGAGTGCGGCCATGAGGGAGAGGAACGCCTCAATGAGTATTGTCCCTATCATGTGGGGAAAGGGTTCTTGAGCTGGGTACAGGGAATCGGGGATCATACGGTCAGGTGGATGATTGATGAATTGAAGACAATGATTGACCAGGATTATCGGACCTATCCTTTCAGGGAGTGCACGGGGATTGCAGGGTCCAGTATGGGTGGGTTGATGGCATTGTTTGCGACAATCCGGTATAATTCATGGTTTTCCAAGGCGGCCTGTCTTTCCAGTGCAATCAGTCCCTGCATGGCACAGTTGGATAATGAATTTAAGTGCTGCAGTATCAGCCCGGATACCAGGATCTATCTGTCCTGGGGAACCAGGGAAGCCTATGGGGTGACGGATCATACCCATGAGGACAGGTACAGTAATGTGTGTAAACGAAATCGACTTATAGCGAAGCGGTTTACGGCAAGAGGGGCGGCGGCTGAGGTGTACTGTCAAATTGGAGGGCAACACTGTGAAGCGGATTGGGCCAAACAGGTTCAGGGTTTTATGAGATTTTTGTGGGAGTCATAGATTTCCTGTCCAATCAGCTCCCTGATTACATGGCCGGCCATAAGAAGTCCTGCTACAGGGGGAACGAAAGAGATGCTGGCAGGGGTGGAGCGTCTTGGAACAGACTGGTTACAAGCCTCCTTGTGGGATTCACAGGGGACAACTGGTTTTATGGGTGTTTCTCTGGAATATAGAACCGTTAGTGCGGGAATATTGCGGCGCTTTAACTCCCGGCGCATGACTTTGCACAGGGGACAGACGGAGGTGTTGTTAATGTCCGTAATTTCAAATAATTCCGGATGCAGTTTATTGCCGGTGCCCATGGACGAGATAAGAGGAATTTTATGGGCATAGGCAAAGGAAGCGATGGAAAGCTTGGCGGAGACGGTGTCGATGGCGTCGATAATATAATCAATGGTTTCGTGGATATGGTCAAAGAAAGCCTCCGTATTTTCCGGCAGGAGAAAGGTTTCCCTGGTTTCTACCATAGCATTTGGATTGATATCCAGAATCCGCTCTTTCATTACCTGGGTTTTGTAATGTCCGATGGTGCTGTGATAGGCTATAGATTGACGATTGATATTGGTGATGGAAACCTGGTCCGGGTCAACTAAAATCAGATGGCCGATTCCACTGCGGGCTAAGGCCTCAATGCAGTGGGAACCAACGCCGCCGACTCCAAATACCAGGATGGTGGCGGAAGTCAGATAATGAAAGGCATCGCTGCCGATTAAAAGTTCTGTTCTGGAAAATTCGTGGGTCATGTTGAGCACTCCTGTTATTTCTGCAGTTTTTTGATGTATGGACTGATTATGGGGAATATATCGGCGAAAACAAAAGTTTTTATAACTTCCGAATCCGATCCTGCACAGCAGTAAAAAGGAAATGAAAAAACTCCCGCATGTTTTTGTCATGGGGGAGTTTTACAATGAGGGAAAATAGGAGGTTAGCCCTCAATGGCGATATAACCCTTTCTTTCAATGGCTTTTTCATCTTCCTTCGGCACATCCAATGTAAGGATACCGTCCTCAAATTTAGCATGAATATCCTGTTCGGTGACGTGGGAGCCTACATAAAAGCTGCGGCTCATGCTGCCGGAATAGCGTTCACGGCGGATATACTTACCGTTTTTGTCGGTCTCGTCTTTATCAATGCCTTTGGCGGCATTGATCGTCAGGTAACCGTTGTTTAACTGGATGGAAAGGTTTTCTTTCTTGAAACCAGGAAGATCAATGGCAATCTCATATCCATTTCCCGTATCCTTCACATCTGTTTTCATCATATTCTTCTCATGCTTTCCATATAAGGCTTTATCGATATCCGGGAAAGAGAAATTCATCCAATCATCAAATAAGTTTTCTCCAAAAATGCTAGGCATTAACATAATCATCGCTCCTTTTTTTGTGTGGTGTAAAAGGATTGGTTTCCTTGTTACATTTGTTTTATTTGTTATATATGAAATATAGCACTGATTATTAGCAATGTCAAGTCTTGAGTGCTAAAAATTTGTGAACAATGTATGAACTTGTTTCTATGTCACCAGTTATTAGCTATAATAAATCTATATCAGGAACCACAGATAAGCAGTTCCCTGTTGGGTATCATGGGCCTGAAAGGAATGGTATAACAGAGACTAGGGGGAAATGGGATGGCGAAAACGGTTGGATATATTGATACACAAAATTTTGGACTGGATGAATTATTTTTCGTGGATGAAGTGGTTATGACGAAACCATTTCCGGTTCACAGGCACAGTTTTGCGGAGCTGCAGTATTTTGAGAGTGGATGCGGGCAGGAAAAAATCAATGGCATTACTTATGCGGTTATGCCGGGAAGCTTCAGTCTGAAAATGCCTTGGCATGCCCATGAGTTGATTCCGGAAAAAGGGAAGCAGATGCATATATACAAATGCAGTTTCCGCATGCAGACTCTGGAGGAGGGAGGTCTTTTGCAGAGTGTGGGCGGTGAATTGGCACAGAATTATGATTTCGTCCCTATGGAACAGCTGGGGGAACAGGATGGACTGTGTGTAAAGGAACTTTTTTCTCACATGAAAGAGGAGGCTTCTTCTGTCCGCATGATGCAGCAGGAGATGGCAGCGGCACAGATTGTACAGCTGTTGATTATTTTTATACGGAATATACAGCTTCAAAGGGAAAAGCCGGACCTGACACTGTCTGGAAAGCATGTGGTGCAGAATGTATTGAGGCTTATCAACCTGCGGTACAGGGAAAAGGAGTTATCCTGCGGACAGATTGCCCGGACTGTAAATTGCAGTGAGGCCCAGGTTGGACGGCTGCTGCGGGAAGTGACAGGATTAAGCTTTGGAGAATTGCTGCGCGAGGCCAGGATACGGAATGCCTGCGTTTTGCTGCGCAATACAGATTGTTCCATAGAAAAGATAGGGGAATGGGCAGGATATGGTTCCAGGGCCGGCTTTTATAAAGCCTTTGGGGAGCAGATGGGTATGACTCCGGCGGATTACCGCAGGAAATATAGTTCGGATAGGGAGACAAAACCGGCTAGGGTTCTTGAGACATCCAGAGTATATACGGAGATTATCTATTATCTGCACAGACATTACGGCGAACCGCTGAGTCAGAAGGAGCTGGCGAAAGAATTTCATTACAGCACGGCATATTTGGAGCGCCTGTTGGCAGAGAATGGGACTGCCTTTGGGGAATTGCTGCGGGATATCCGCATTTACCATGCCAAACAGCAGCTTCTTCTGAGTGACAGTACCATACCTGCCATTGCCGAACAGACAGGGTTTGCATCACCGGAAACCTTTCACAGAGTTTTTAAACAGCAGACAGGGGATACGCCTGGTGGGTACAGAAAACGTATGCGAGAGGACAGGTGAAATGATTGTCTGGTGTACAATATAAATGAAAAATGACAGAAAACCTTTCTTGAAATCCTGTATACTGAAATTACAAAAAACAGTACGAACGGCTGCAGGAAGACGAAGCCTGTCCGAGACAGGAAAGCGTCTCT
>CAJUPP010000106.1 GCA_910588325.1 uncultured Hungatella sp. | reverse complement strand
TCCTACCACAGCAGGGACAGGAGCGGAATCAACGCCTAACAGTATTGTTGCCGTTCCGGAAAAGGAACTGAAAGTGGGGATTGTTAATCCGGAGATGGTAGCGGATTATGTGATCCTGGATGGAACAATGATCAAAAGGCTTCCTTTTTCCATTGCTGCTGCTACCGGAGTTGATGCAATGTGTCATGCAGTGGAATGCTTTACCTCCAATAAGGCTAACCCATTTAGTGATCTGTTTGCTCTGGAAGCTGCACGGCTGATCTTTGAAAACATCGAAAGGGCTTGTATGGACCAAGATGCCTTGGAGGCTAAGAGCAATATGTTGCGGGCTGCTTTCTATGGAGGAGTAGCTATAGCAGCATCAGGTACCACAGCAGTTCATGCGCTATCCTATCCTCTGGGCGGAAAATATCATATCGCCCATGGAGTGTCTAATGCGATTCTGCTTCTGCCGGTGATGCACTTTAATATGGATACTTGTATTCCTGAGTTGTCCCGGATTTATGATGCAATATGGAGGGAAGGAACGAATAATGACGGGGCCAGGTTCAAAGAAGAAGAGAAGGCGCATGCGGTTCTTAGAAGGATGGAAGAGATTCTTCAAAAATTGAAAATACCTACATCCCTTACCGAGTTTGGAGTAGAACCGGAAGATTTGGATTTACTGGTGGATGCCGGGATGCAAGTGACCAGACTACTGTTAAACAATAAGAAGAAAGTTACGCCGGAGGATGCGAGGAAGATATATCAGCAGGTGCTACATTGAGATTGAGAAAGTAAATGCGGCCATAGATGAGAGTAAAAGGGTGAATGAACGTTCGCTTTATAGGGCAGAATGAGAGGAAGAATGAAAGAGATAAAAGGAATTATCCCTCCGATAATTACACCAATGAATGAGGATGAATCAATCAATGAACACGAACTGGCAAATCAGGTGGACAGGCTTATAGAGGCTGGTGTACATGGAATATTTGCTTTTGGAACAAACGGCGAGGGCTATATACTGAATGAGGATGAAAAGGAGATTGTTCTGTCTGTTGTCATAAAAACAGTAGCTAAAAGAGTGCCTGTCTATGCGGGAACGGGTTGCATTTCCACAAAGGATACTATCCAGATGAGTCAGATGGCGGAAAAGATGGGCGCAGATATCCTTTCTATTATCACTCCGTCTTTTGCGGCAACTTCCCAGGAAGAACTGTATCTCCATTATAAAAGAGTGGCAGAGACGGTGAGCTTACCTATCGTATTGTATAATATTCCAGCCAGAACCGGGAATGCCTTGGCGCCGGCCACAGTGGAAAAGTTGTCGGGGATTGACAATATTGTGGGCGTAAAGGACAGCAGCGGTAATTTTGATAATATGCTCCAATATATCGAAAGGACAAGGAATAAGGATTTTGCGGTACTCTCTGGTAATGATTCCCTGATTTTGTGGAATCTGTTGGCAGGAGGAGTGGGAGGAATATCAGGATGTGCCAATGTGTTTCCCCAAAATATGGTGGCCATCTATGAAGAATTTGTGAAAGGGAATATGGATGAGGCAAAGAAAGCTCAGGATGCAATCCGTAGCTTTCGGGATACTTTCCGATATGGGAATCCCAATACCATAGTAAAGGCAGCAGTGGAATTGTCAGGTTATCCTGTGGGAAAATGCCGTAGCCCATTTAGCTTCATTTCTAATGAGGGGATCATAGCGATCAAGAAGGTGCTGGAGGAATGTAAGAAAGCAGGGATTAGGTAACTGTCCAGTCATCGGACTGTGACAGAATGGGAGAAGAAGGAGGAGCAACATACATGAAACCAATTGTCGGGATCACTATGGGAGATCCCTCGGGGAATGGACCGGAGATCAGCATAAAGGCGCTGTTAGATCCGAAGATATATGAACGCTGCAATCCGCTTGTCATCGGTGACGCGGTATGTCTGAAAGAAGCGGTCAGGGCAGTGAAGGCCGAGGGCGAGATTCAAATTAATCCTGTGGAAAGAATAGAGGATGCGAAGTTTAACCATGGCTTTGTAGATGTGCTGGATATGAGACAGGTAGAGATCAGCAGAAGATTATTCCGCAAGGACAGGAGAAAGCTGGCAGAGAATATGTGCGAAGCGGAGTTGGCGAAGGCATATGAACAAAGCGGGCGTATGTGCGGTGAAGCGGCTTTTCAATATGTGAAAAAGGTGATAGAGCTGGCAATGGAAGGTAAGGTGGATGCTACAGTAACGAATGCCCTGAATAAGGATCATATCAACCTAGCTGGACATCATTATTCCGGACATACAGAGATTTATGCCCACTATACCGGAACAGAACATTATACAATGATGCTTGCCCATGAGGAACTTAGGGTGGTTCATGTATCCACTCATGTATCCCTGAGTGAAGCGTGCAGGCGAGTGAAGAAAGACAGAGTCCTGGAAGTAATCCGAATAGCAGATGCGGGTTGCCGGGCATTGGGAATCGAGAAACCAAAGATCGGTGTGGCAGGGCTGAATCCCCACTGCGGGGAGAACGGAATGTTTGGCCGGGAAGAGATTGAAGAAATACAGCCGGCGATAGATGAAGCAATAGCGGAAGGCATATGCATTCCAGAGGGAAAATCTACTCCACCGGATACTGTTTTTTCCAAAGCATTGGGTGGCTGGTATGATATTGTGGTAGTAATGTACCATGATCAGGGACATATCCCACTGAAGGTAAAAGGATTCGTTTACAATAAGGAATTGAAGAAATGGGATGCGGTAGCAGGGATTAATGTAACATTAGGTCTTCCCATTATAAGAGCTTCTGTGGATCATGGGACAGGGGAAGGTCATGCCGGCGATGGAAGTGCCAATGAATTAAGCCTTGTAAATGCGATTGACTATGCGATCCGCATGGCCAAATCTGGGAGAATATAGAGGAGTTGCCTTGGAGAGCTTTGTAAATCTCCATAAGGCATCACAAGATGCTCGTGATATCTGGATATGCCAGATCGCTCATGGGCCTACCCTAAAATGATTCTGGTATGGACATAAGGCCTATACTTGATCATATGTAAGTTATCAAAAAGTATAAGGAGGATGAAAAGTAATGAAGAGACGGAAAATTTTATCTATTTTTCTGGCGCTCGCGATGACAATGGCATCTTTGACCGGTTGTGGTTCAGGGAGCGAAGATACGGGCTCAGGAAACGACACCGGTACAGCACAAAACACTCCGGCAGAAGAAACAAATGTAGCCGATGTGTCAGAAGATGTCGAAGAAGAGGGTGAAACTTCTGCATCTGCAGAAGGAAGCGAAGTAGCTGATGGCTATGTGGGAGAGGGCGGATCCTATAGTATGTATCTGCGCGCTACTTTCATTGATTGGATCAACGATCTGGAATGGTATAAAGAAGCGGAAAAGAGAACTGGTGTCACCGTGGAATATCAAAAAGGAAGCGACTCAGAAGAGGACGTGTATTCAGAGATTGATCAGCTTGTATTGAGCGGTACTCTGACAGACTGTACCATGTGCAGACAGGCTCAGGCGAATGTATATGGCGCCCAGGGGGCGTTTTATGATCTGAAACCCCTGATCGAACAATATGCACCTCATATTCAGGCTTACCTGGATTCCAATCCGGATTATACATCTCTGGTGACCAATAGCGATGGTTCTATCTATGGACTGTTGGTGGAAGATGCCTTAAAGAGTAGTTTTATTTTCTATCGTCAGGATCATTTTGACAAGGCAGGCATAGATGTGACTTCTGTTAAGACTATAGAAGACTTTACAGATGCTCTCCGGAAACTGAAAGAATATTATAGCGATGTACCTAACTACTATCCTCTGCAGGGACGTGAAGCCGTGATCCGTTTCCAGTCGTTCTTCAATGCTGCAAACAGTATTTCGGCGGAAGCATCCCATGGTTTCTACTTCAACAATGTGGATGTTGGCTATGACATCCATGCGGACGGAGCCTATAATATGGTGGAGACTATGAAGACCTGGTATGATGAAGGTCTGATCAATCCCGAATGGGTGGCGGGCGCATTCTCCGAGGGTGACTGGGAAGCTGCTATGTGGGAAGGAAGAGGTTCTGTGAGCTTTGACTTTTACACCAGACCGGCAGCATTCAACCTGGAGGGAAAGAACTATGATCCCGATTACAATATGGCAGTCATGGATTACCTGGTAGATGGGAATGGTAATCCTCTGAAGGTTCAGACACCACCTAAATACAATCAGAGAAGAGCTACGGTTATCAATGCGCAGGCTTCTGAAGAAACAGCTAAGACGATCATTCAGTATATTGATTATTTCTATAGTGAAGAAGGACAGACCTTGGCGAACTGGGGGGTAGAAGATGTAAGCTATGAAAAGACTGCAGACGGAAATAAATATCTAATCAGCTATGATGATGAGTTGGCAAAACCCGACGGCGAGATGGAGTGGAGTTTCCTGAGCGATCGTTATACGGTATGTAAACCTATGGACTCCACCGCATTTTTCTCCTTTAACGCAGATATGGTAAGGGATGCGGCACTGAAGCTATTTACGGATGATTATCTTCAGTATGGAGTAAATATTATTTATACTGACGAACAGTCCGAAGAACTGACTTCAATCATCGCTTCCTTAAAGGAGAGCTGCGATGCAGGCATTATTTCTTTCATCATGGGAAGGACAGAACTAAATGAAGAAAACTGGCAGGCATTCCTGGATGAGATGGATGCGGCAGGCTATACTAGAATGGAAGAGATCCAGCTGGAAGCCTATAAAAATACCTATGGAAATTAAATCTGTGATGTTTTAAATAAAGAAACCAGGTCCGGACTTTGTTTGGACCTGGTAATAAAGGAGGTATGTATATGGCAGGTAAAAAAATACTGGCAGCCCATAACCCGCAGCCGAAAAGGCCGCTGGTGGAACGGATTAAGAAGGATTTGAAGAAAAACTACCTTCTTTACCTGCTGTTGCTGCCTGGTATCTTTATTTTAATCTGCTTTAAATTGGGTCCGGTAGGGGCTATGGTAATCGCCTTCCAGAAGTTCAGCGCTTTTAAGGGAATCTCCGGGAGTGAATGGGTGGGATTGGATCAGTTTGTCAAGATTTGTCAGGATCCTTATATGTTAAAGCTGGTAAAGAATACAGTTATTCTGGCGGTTCTTTCTATTGTGGTTGTTTTTCCTTTTCCGATCATCTTCTCATTGTTTTTAAATGAAATAAGGATAAAAAAGATTCGTCATACAGTGCAGTCTTTGAGTTTTCTTCCCTATTTTATCTCCTCCGCAGTTATGGTGAGTATTCTATATACACTGGTATCGCCCTCTTATGGGATGGTGAATAAGATCATTGAATTCTTTGGAGGGGAGTCAATTTTTTTTATGGCGGAACCCGGATGGTTTCGGCCGCTTTATATTATCCTTCAGATATGGCAGACCTTTGGATACTCAACAGTAATCTATATTGCGGCGATGATGGCCATTGACACGGAACAATATGAAGCCGCTGATATGGATGGAGCAAGCAGATGGCAGAAAATGTGGTACATTACGTTGCCTTCCATTTCCAGTTCTGTGGTGGTAATGCTGATCATCAGCATTGGCAATATCTTTTCTGTGGATCTGGACAGGATTCTATTAATGTATAATTCTAGTGTCTATGAGACAGCGGATGTAATACAGACTTATGTATACCGTATCGCATTCCAGTCCACTGGCTTTCCGGACTACAGTTATGGTACAGCTGTGAATATGTTGAAATCAATTATTGCGTTTGTCCTGGTTATTGTGGCTAACAAGCTGGTCTCCAGGTATTCAGAGACAAGGCTGTTTTAGGAGGGAGGAAACGGATGAAAAAGAAAAAAATAGATCTTTTTGAGATCGTTAATGATACGATTTTGTGTCTGATCGCATTTATCTGCATCTATCCCTTTCTGTATGAGGTCTTCATTGCAATCAGTGATGGTAGATATTTGGCGGCGGGACAGGTGACATTCCTTCCTAAAGGAATTAATCTGGAGGTTTTCAAGTATGTGCTGTCTAATCCCAAACTAGACATAGTCGTAGGAATGAAGAATTCATTCATATATACTGTTTTTGGTACGTTGGCCGGGATTTTGACTACGTATATTACCGCTTTTGCCCTTTCCAGACCGCAAATCAAGTCCAGGTACATCCTGATGGGAATTTTTACCATGACATGGGTATTTGAGGCTGGTATTATTCCCACTTATATCGTATATAACAAGTTTGGCTTTATCGATAATCCGCTGGTAATGATTATTCCCGGAGCTATTAACACTCAATATTTGATTATCTGTAAGACCTACCTGGAAGGGTTGCCCTATGAACTGGAGGAGGCAGCCACAGTGGACGGGGCTAACCAGTTTAGAATTCTTTGGAGCGTCTATCTTCCGATCTCTAAGCCGATTGTGGCTACGATAGGAACCTTTTATGCGGTGAATATCTGGAACCAGTATCTGCTGCCACAGATATATTTGAAGACCCCTGCATATAAAGTGATACAACAGGTGCTGCAGTCAGTGGTTATTTCTTCCACCAGTGCGGGAGAGACAATGCAGACGGTCATTCGGGATGGAGTATCGATTAACCAATATAATATGAGAGCAGCAGCAGTCGTGATTGCAATGGCTCCAATTATTTGTGTTTATCCATTTGTGCAGAAGTATTTTAAATCGGGAATACTGATAGGGTCTGTGAAAGGCTGAGAGAGCTATCTGCAGGTAGCGGAAGGAGAGAAATATGGCGAGAGAATACAGGAAACTGGAAACTATGAAAGAAGATGGAACTTTGTATCAAAATGAGCTTTTGGGAACGGTAGAGAGTCTTATCCCCAATCCTTATAACAGTTGTCATGCAGCAGATTTGTTACAATTACCGGACGGGGACATGCTTTGCTGCTGGTTTGCGGGATCTGATGAGGGAAACGCAGATATCAGTATTGCGGTTTCCAGGCTTAAAGCGGGAGAGAGTCAATGGAGCGTTCCCGTGATCGTATCTGACGACAAGGAGCGATCCGAGCAGAATCCATCTCTTTTCCTGACACCGGAAGGGGAAGTATGGCTTATATATACGGTACAGATAGCACGTGCTGCTATGCCAGAGAGGAGTAATTTGCAGAGTACGGCAGAGATACGCAGGAAGATTTCCCGGGACAGCGGATACACATGGGGGAAGACGGAAACCATATTTGACAGGGAAGGGTCTTTCTGCAGACAGAAAATCCAAGTGCTCAGTAATGGGAGATGGGTATTTGGAAACTGGATATGTTTTGACGATGATACTCACTATGGAAGCGATATCACAGTAGTACAGATATCTGACGACAAGGGAAAGACCTGGAGAGGAGTGGAAATCCCTGGGAGCAGAGGGAGGGTACATGCCAATTTGATCGAGATGGAACCGGGAAAACTGATTGCCCTGTTCCGAAGCCGCTCGGCGGACAATATTTATATTGCTTATTCACAGGACTGGGGAGATACCTGGACCGAACCGGTACGCACAGTATTGCCCAACAATAATTCCAGTATTTCCGCTATCAAATTGCAATCCGGCGCCCTAGCGGTGGTCTACAATCCGGTTCGTGCAAACGATGATCCCAATATCACTGTGTGGCCCCGGTTGCGGTGCCCTGTTGCCGTTGCGATTTCTGACGACGGTGGAAGGACATGGCCGGTTATCAGACTGGTGGAGCCGGGAGACGGCTTCCTGGGCGAGAACAATTCGGTGAACAATCGTAGATACGAATATCCAGTGATGGTGC
Organism: uncultured Hungatella sp.; assembly: GCA_910588325.1. Taxonomy (GTDB): domain Bacteria; phylum Bacillota; class Clostridia; order Lachnospirales; family Lachnospiraceae; genus UBA3402. The sequence goes on along the minus strand of CAJUPP010000106.1, from coordinate 393 downwards.
AGGCAGAAGATGGAAGCATCCATATTGCATATAGCTATGGGAACCGCCGTTGTGTGAAATATGTGGTGGTGACAGAAGATTGGATACGTGGTGCGCAGGAAGAAAAGGACAGTAAACTAAATCCTACAGCTTAATAATCAAATTCGTTATGTCGATTTTACAGAGCATTTAAAACCCCTCAATCAATATAAATAAGAGAGATTGATTGAGGGGTCATTATTACTCATCAGATGTTCCTTAACTACGCAATGGCAAACTGGCTATTATAGAGCTTTGCATAAAATCCGTTCTTTGCGATCAGCTCTTCATGATTTCCCTGCTCAATAATATGCCCGTCTTTCATTACCAGAATCACATCCGCGTTCTGAATGGTGGAAAGTCTGTGGGCCACGA
>CAJUPP010000105.1:5252-8197 GCA_910588325.1 uncultured Hungatella sp. | reverse complement strand
GGTTCCGGGATAAAGGTTGCAATCGGGCTTACATTCCCATCTGCTTCGCCACTTCCTCAGCGAAATTCTCCTCTTTCTTAGCCAGACCTTCACCAGTCTCAAACCGAACAAACTTCTTAATCTTAATATTTGCCCCGTTCTCCTTCGCCACAGCTTTCACATACTGATCCACAGACTGTTTTCCGTCCTCTGCCTTCACATAAATCTGATCCATTAGACAGATTTCCTTCAGCTCCTTATTGATTCTTCCCTGAATCATGCCAGCAATTACCTTTTCCGGCTTGGATGCTTCCTTAGGATCATTCTGGATCTGAGCCATCAAAATTCCCTTCTCATGCTCGATGAACTCCTCGCTCACTTCGCTTCTGTCCGTATACATCGGCTTCAAAGCTGCGGCCTGCATCGCCACATTCTTAGCCATCTCTTTTACCGCATCATTGACAACATCTGTCTCCACATCAACCAGCACACCGATTTTGCCGCCGCCGTGAATGTAGGAAGTCACGAAACCATTCTCCTCAACAACCTGTTCAAATCTTCGGATGTTCATATTCTCGCCGATAATGGAAATCTGAGAAGACAGAGCATCCTTTACTGTCATAGTAGTATCTTTTGCCCATGTCTCGGCCATAAATGCCTCAATATCTGCTGCCGTTGTAACCAGCGCCTGAGCTGCCACATCTGCTGCATAGTTCTGGAATTTCTCATTCTTTGCAACGAAGTCTGTCTCTGCATTCACCTCTACAACAACTGCTCTCTTCCCATCCTCTGTAAGAGCAGTAACAACAATTCCTTCTGCCGCAATACGGCCAGCCTTTTTAGCCGCACCGGCCAGACCTTTCTCTCTCAAAAACTCAACTGCTTTATCCATATCACCGTCGGTAGCTGCAAGAGCCTTCTTACAATCCATCATACCTGCACCGGTCATTTCTCTCAATTCTTTTACCATTGCCGCTGTAACTGCCATGTCTATTTCCTCCATTTAATTATATTTTTATCAATCTTATCTGCAAACATCAAAGAAATCGTTTGACGCAGACATCATGATATAAAAATGCTTCAACCCGTTATTCTAACAGGTTGAAGCATCCGTCCTGTCTTTATTCCTCTACAGTCTCCTCTGCTTCCGCCATTCCTGCTTCCTCATAGGCGTCCACTGCTTCTCCCTGATTTGCCTCAATTACTGCGTCTGCCATCTTAGCCACAATCAGTTTAACGGCTCTGATCGCATCGTCATTACCTGGAATTACGTAATCCAGTTCTTCCGGATCACAGTTAGTATCGCAGATACCGATTAACGGGATACCTAAAGTATGAGCTTCCTGAACACAAATCCTTTCCTTCTTCGGATCTACAATAAAGATCGCATCCGGAATTCTCTTCATCTCCTTGATTCCGCCTAAGTTTCTCTCTAACTTTTCCCATTCCTTCTTGATCTGGATAACTTCCTTCTTCGGAAGAACATCAAAAGTTCCGTCCTCAGACATAACCTCAATCTCTTTCAATCTTGCAATTCTGCTCTGAATCGTCTTGAAGTTGGTCAGCATACCACCTAACCATCTCTCATTTACATAGAACATACCACAGCGCTCTGCCTCTGTCTTGATGGCATCCTGAGCCTGCTTCTTGGTTCCTACAAACAGAATCGTTCCGCCCTCGGCAACAATGTCCGTTATCGCATTATAAGCTTCGTCTACCTTACCTACGGACTTCTGAAGATCGATGATGTAGATACCGTTTCTCTCTGTGTAAATGTATGGAGCCATCTTAGGGTTCCATCTTCTTGTCTGGTGCCCGAAATGTACACCCGCTTCCAAAAGCTGTTTCATAGAAATAACACTCATGATTCTACCTCCATCTGGTTTTTAAACTTCCGTCTGCATCTTATACTTCCTCAGGGACCGGATATAAAAATCTACCGTTCCGGCACCGCCCTCAGAATCAGACAGACGTGTCTTTTACATTGAACCTCAACCATTAAAATATAACACAAGAATTTCCATATTGCAAGAACTTTTTATAACACTGCAGTTGACTTTCTTCCAACAGTTCGTTCTCTCTATCCGCCTGTTCACAATTGTCTGGCCACTGCACAGTACCCTGAAGCCTGTCACTTGGCCCCTCCTGAATTCTTTAACTGCTTCAGCTCATCAAACACAACATCATTCAGCACCTTGATATAAGTTCCCTTCATTCCTGAAGATCGCGATTCAATCACACCTGCGCTTTCAAATTTCCTGAGAGCATTGACAATCACAGAGCGGGTAATTCCTACCCTGTCCGCAATCTTACTGGCTACCAGGATTCCCTCATTCCCGTCTAATTCATCAAATATATGGGTAATGGCTTCCAGTTCGGAAAATGACAACGTACTGATTGCAGATTTCACAATCTGAATCTTCCTGGTCTCCTCCGCATTCTCCTCATTGACAGATCGCATCATCTCAAGTCCCACTACGGTTGTTCCATACTCACTCAAAATAATATCGTCAATATCATACTGAGCATCTTCCTTATAGATAAATAAAGTTCCCAGACGTTCCCCGGCGATATCAATCGGAGTAATAATTGCCTGATATTTCTTCACATATTCTTCCGCAAATCCAAGAGTCGCCAGATTCACATTCTCTTTTGTAGAAAGAATACTTAAAAGACGTTCATTTAACATCTTATCTACAAAACCGCCCAGCTTCTCATCAATCAGTTCTTCAATTTCGTCCACTCCAGGCCACATACCGATTCCCAGAATTTTTCCCTTTTTACTGATAACCAGAATATTAGACTCCAGAATCTCCCCCAGGACCTTACAAATATCATTAAACACCACTTTGTTTGAATTATTATTGTGCAACAGCTTTCCTATTTTTCGTGTCTTGTCTAATAACTGAACACTCATTTTCCGAAAACCTCCTTCTCCATTGTTTAAAGTTTCCATTCAGCCACTC
>CAJUPP010000105.1:0-5242 GCA_910588325.1 uncultured Hungatella sp. | reverse complement strand
CACTCCATATCCCCGATTCGTTCATGAGCACTCTTGAAAATTCTCTTGATTTTCACTTCAAATTTTCTGAAATTTCCCTTTCAACTGAACTTTAACTCAAAATTTAATCATCATTCCCCTATAATAAAGGAATTGTATCATATCTTCCAAAAAATAACAACAGTTATTAGAGATTTTCGAATTTTTTAACAATTTATTCCTTTTGTCTTCAAATTTATCATTCTGCTATGAAAAGTTTTCTAAAGTTTTCTCTCCGAATCCTCCCCCCGGCCAGCATCCTTCATCGGCGCGAAATACCCGCACTGTTCATTGCTGCAAAGCAGCTTGTTGCCCTTTTCCACCATATAACTTCCGCAGTTGGGACATTTCTCCACAGAAGGTTTCTGCCAGGACATGAAATCACATTCCGGATTATTCTCACATCCGAAATATTTCCTGCCCTTTTTCGTCTTCTTCAAAACGACTTCTTTTCCGCACTTCGGACAGGGAACTCCTACCTTCTCAAAGTATGGCTTTGTATTCTTACAGTCAGGAAATCCCGGACAGGCCAAAAACTTTCCATGAGGACCGTATTTGATCACCATATTCCGCCCGCAGACATCACAGAGTTCATCTGATACCTCGTCTGCAATGGTTACCGATTCCAGTTCCTTTTCTGCCTTTTTCACAGCCTCATTTAAATCCGGATAAAAATTGCGGACCACGGTCTTCCAGTCTACTTTCCCATCTCCAACACTGTCCAGCAGATATTCCATATTGGCCGTAAACTGAGTGTCAACAATACTTGGAAAGTTTTCCTTCATAATATGGTTTACCACTTCTCCCAATTCCGTCACATACAGATTCTTATTTTCCTTGACTACATATCTCCTGGCAAGAATCGTTGTAATCGTAGGTGCATACGTACTCGGCCGTCCAATCCCCTGCTCTTCCAGGGCCTTTACCAGAGACGCTTCCGTATAATGGGCCGGAGGCTGGGTAAAATGCTGGCTGCTGGTTAGTTCAGACAATTTCAATTCCCTGCCCTGTTCCAGATTCCCCAGGAATCCGTTGTTTTCTTCCTTCTCATCCTCCTGAACATAGACCATCATAAATCCGTCAAATGCCAGTTTTGAGGTGGAAAGGCTGAAATCATATTCCCCTGCCCGTACCTTTACGGAAATAGTATCGTAGATTGCCGGTTTCATTCTGCTTGCCACAAACCGCTTCCATATCAGTTGATACAGCCGGAATAAATCTCTGGAAAGAGCCTCTTTCAGCTGCACTGGAGACAACGTCACATCCGTAGGACGGATAGCTTCATGGGCATCCTGAATCTTTCCATTATTTTTCTTCTGTACCTCAGACTGAGAAACCAATGGTTTTCCATACTGCTTTTCAATATATTCTCTTACCGCAAGATCCGCCTCTTCCGCAACTCTGGTAGAATCCGTACGCAGATAAGTAATCAGCGCTATGGTTCCATGGCCTTTGATATCCACACCTTCATAAAGCTGTTGTGCCAGACGCATCGTTTTCTGAGTGGAGAAATTCAGCACCTTTGACGCTTCCTGCTGCAATGTACTGGTGGTAAACGGAATGGGAGCTTTCTTGCTTCTCTCCCCATGTTTTACCTCCTCCACCACATATACGGCATCCTTTAAACCATCCAGAATCTGTTGAAGCTCCTGTTTGTTGTGAATCACTAATTTTCCTGTCCTGTCTCCATGGAATCTGGCTGTCAGCGGCTTTTTTGATTTTCCGTCCAGAAGCTGTGCTTCCAGATTCCAGTACTCTTCCGGAATAAAAGTACTGATTTCCTCTTCTCTGTCACAGATCATTCTCAACGCTACGGACTGCACTCTTCCTGCGCTCAAGCCACGTTTTACCTTTGCCCACAAAAGAGGACTGATACTGTATCCCACCATACGATCCAGAATCCGTCTGGTCTGCTGGGCATCTACCAGATCCATGTCTATATTCCGCGGAGCTTTCAATGATGACTTTACCGCATTTTTCGTGATCTCATTAAAGCTGATGCGGTAGACTTTCTTTTCCTGCACTTCATCCAGTTTCAGTGCCTTCATCAAATGCCAGGATATCGCTTCCCCTTCTCGATCCGGGTCAGTTGCCAGATAAATAATATCGGCTTTTTTTACTTCCTTCCTCAGCTTTGCGAGAACCTCTCCTTTTCCTCGAATGGTAATGTATTTGGGCTCGTAATCATTCTCCACATCAAACCCCATCTGGCTTTTGGGCAAATCCCTCACATGCCCTCCAGAAGCATCCACCTCATAGCTGGATCCCAGAAATTTCTTAATCGTCTTTACTTTTGCCGGTGACTCCACGATCACCAAATGCTTTGCCATATCGACACCTCTTTACTTTATAAGTCCGCCGCCCATCAGGCGGCATATACTCAGGTATGCCTAGTGCGCCTGCCGGACTTTCATTTGTGGTGGTGTGCCGGCTGCTGGGCCTATGAAGATTTACTATGTTTTATAACCTTCTTACATAATAATGACTGGCCGGCTGCAGAATGAATCCCTTCCACTCCAATTCCATTAGAAGGCTCATCACTTCTTCCACTGGCAGACCACTCTCCAACACAATCTGATCAAAAAACTTGGGTTGGAAATCTAGGCAACTATACAACATTTTTTCTTTCTTGGCAAGCCCATTCTCATTTTTTTCGCCAAGTTTTATTTTCTGCTTTTCGTTTATCCGAAAAAATTCCAAGATATCTTCCGGTGCTGTCACGATGGCCGCCCCCTGCCTTATCAGCTGGTTACAGCCCAAGCTTAACTGGCTGGTTATCATCCCCGGAACCGCATATATTTCCTTTCCCTGTTCCAGCCCCAAATCTGCCGTAATCAGAGAGCCGCTTCTCTCCCTTGCCTCTACCACCACAATCACATCCGCCAGCCCGCTGATAATCCGGTTTCTCATAGGAAAATGTTGAGGAAGAGCCGGCTCTCCCATCGGAAATTCAGACAAAATTCCCCCTTTCTCCCAAATCTGACAATATAACTGCCAGTGTCTTTGAGGATAACAGACATCCACACCGCTTCCCAGCACGGCAAAAGTACTTCCTTTTCCGTCAAGAGCCCCCTGGTGGCCTGCTCCGTCAATACCAAGAGCCATACCGCTAATAACCTGGACTCCTGCTTCCCCAAGACACCTTCCCAAAATCTGTGCCGTTTGCCGCCCATAGCTGGTACAATTTCTGGCACCGATAATGGCCGCCGAAGGGATCCGATCATCCGGCAGTCTTCCTTTCACATAGAGAGCCATGGGAAAATCATAGATGTCCTTCAGTCTCTTCGGATATTCCTCATCCAGCACAGACACAAAACGGATTCCCTTTTCTTTCAGTCTTTTGTAATTTGTCCCTTCCTCTTCTATCTTTCTTTTCCATCCGTCAAATGCTTTCCCTGCCTTCTGAGATAAAATCCCCATTGATATTAACTGTGTTCCTTCTATATTATAGATACGTTCAAAGGAATGGAACATTCCCCACATTTTTGCCATAGATACCGCACCGATTCCAGGTATCTGGCACAGCCAGTATAAATACTCCTTTTCCCTTTCTATCTTGTTCTGTTCCAATACTTTTCCTCCAGGCTTCGATATCCTATGGCTTCACACAAGTGTTTATGCATAATATTTTCTGATTCATCCAGATCTGCGACGGTTCTTGCCACTTTCAGTATTTTTGCGTAGGCCCTGGCACTGAACTCTTTTCTCTGATAAATCTCCTTAAAAAAATGTTCATCTTCCTCTGTCAGACTGCAAAACTCTTCTATCATTTCTGTTCCCATCTCGCTGTTAAACTGGACGGAACTTCCCTCAAACCGCTTCTTTTGAATCTCTCTGACCTTCTCCACCCTTTCCCGTATTTTAGAAGACGGCTCCTGCTTTATCGTTCCTCTCAATTCCTCAAATGCCACTGGTGCCGCCTCCACGCAGATATCCAGCCTGTCTAAAATAGGCTTCGATACTTTTTTTAGATACTTCCGCACCTGTTCTTCACTGCAGTTGCACTTATTTCTGTCAGGATAATGGCCGCATGGACAGGGATTCATGGCAGCAACCAGCATAAAATCTGCCGGAAACTCATATCTGCCATGAACCCTGGACAGTATAACCTTATGATTCTCAAGCGGCTGCCTCATCACCTCAATGGCTTGCCTGGAAAATTCCGGCAGTTCATCTAAAAATAAAACCCCTTTGGATGCCAGAGACATTTCCCCTGGGACAGGATTTTTCCCTCCTCCTGTCAATGCCTGAGCCGTAACCGAATGGTGAGGATGACAGAAAGGCCGTCTTATCATAAGGGGATGCTCCCTGGGCAGCAGGCCGCATATACTGTACGTCTTGGAAATTTCCAGCTGCTCCTGCTGTGTACAGGAAGGCATAATCGTTGGAATTCTCTCTGCAATCATTGTCTTTCCAGTTCCTGCCGGACCTATGTAAAGAAGATTATGCCGTCCGGCCACCGCAACCTCTGTGGCACGTTTCATCAAAAACTGCCCCTGCACCTCTTCATAGTCTACATCATAAGTATCTGGCATGGATATCGGCGCGGGTATCGTCCATGAAGATAATTTTTGAGTAAAGGTTTCCTTTTCCCGGCATCCTTCTCTGTCTCTTATCATATCTGCCAAATCTTTTATATGTCTGACTCCTACAATTCGGACTTCGGGAATCATGTTTCCTTCTCTCACATTATCCCATGGAAGATAACAGACACTCTTATTGCATTCCCTGGCCTTCATCACCATAGGGAGAATTCCCCTCACCCCCTTCACCCGTCCGTCCAGTCCCAGTTCTCCTAAAAATACGGAATCTTCCAAAAGCTTCGGTTCACATCCAAGTATCTGATTGGCTCCCAACACCCCTGCCACAATAGCCAGATCAAATCCTGTACCGTTTTTGCGGATATCGGCAGGAGACAGATTGATGGTTACTTTTCTGGGCGGAAATCGAAAACCAGAATTTTTAAGAGCCGTCCGGACTCTGTCCTGGGCTTCTCTCACTTCCGGAGCCAGAGCTCCTACCATAATAAAGGACGGAAGACCATCACTGGAATCTACTTCCACATGAACCAGGCTGCCCTCCATACCAAAAAGGCCAATACTGCATACATTATAAAACACTCGTTCCTCCTTAAGTTCTGATGTACTTTCAAAGATCTCCTCTAGTATCCCCCACACTAATTACCGATACCTTTCACGCAGGATAAATTTTCAGCCTGCAAGGC
>CAJUPP010000104.1 GCA_910588325.1 uncultured Hungatella sp. | reverse complement strand
TATTGATTTTTCAAGGTTCAACGCATCAAACGGTGTGGGAAGTTTGAGTAAATAACTCTCCAATATCATTCTTTTAGCTTTTTCATACACGGAATCTTGTAGATGTTCTATAAATATGCTAAACTGAACGCAGCGACAAACCAGAGTTGTGGAGGTACGCTATGAAAAAAATAGTTTTAGGGTCAATGACGTTCCTTACAGGAAGTGATAAATTCATATTTAAAAAAGGTGACATTATGAAAAAAGCCGCTCTGGCATTAAGTATAATATTTATAATTTTAACATTAGTCGGTGCAGGATATGTACTCTATAATGGTGGGAAGATAAATGCAGGGTATGCCGTTGTTCCAATGGTATTTGCGCTTGCCAGCATTACCTTCTACCGAACTAACAAATAATAATTTTGAATTGGGGGAGAGTATGAGAAAGGTTTTTTGTGGGTTGGCAATTTCAGTATTTATCATGTTTGTTCTGCCATGGCTTGCGGTTACCTTCGTAAAAGGTGATGGCGGAATGGCGGTCTGCTTTCTTTTGTTTTATGCAGTTAATCCAATCTACTCCGTAATTATAGGTGTGTTTGCAGGAAGAAACGTAAGAACTCTATGGAGTTTGCCAATTTTTTGTGCTGTTTTTTTTCTGCTGGGTACATGGGCTTTTTTTGATATGGGCGAAACAGCCTTTATCCTCTATGCGTCAGTTTATCTGGTTCTGGGAATAGCAGCTATGCTGTTTTCTGCAATCGTCAGGAAGAAAATGTAACAATGATTTAAGGGGGGCTCCCGCAGCAGGGACAGATACCTTCTTCTTTACTGTTGATTAAAAATATCTTCATCTTCCTTGTATTCTACTTCATAATTTTAATATAATAACCATGTTTTTGATGATGGTTTCAGGACACGGCTCTGTGCAAAAAATTCTGTGACAGGCAACCAGGGTAATTATCGGTCGGTACAAAAGGGCAGCAACACCATTCAGATTGTGGAGCGGTCTCAGAAGCTTTTATATTAGGCTTATATCCTCAACAAAACGGACTCTGGACGCCTCCCAATACTTCCTGTATACAAAATCCTTGTCCCCATTCAGATTCAGCTGATACATCCGGAAGATAACAGGGAAATTCTTGGGCTGCCACTGTTCCTCATAGGAATACTGGTATGTCATCCCCAGACGCTTCATCACCTGACCGCTGCGGACATTCTTCACGTCGTGGGTCGCAGTAACATAGGGAATGCCATCCTCCTTAAGCTGCCCAATCACCGCCTGCCCCGCCTCAGTTATGATCCCCTTATGCCAGAACTCCTTCCGAAGCCCATAGCCGAAATCATGGCTGTCTTCCATACTGACATTCACATAGCCAATAGGAACATTATCCGTTTTCAGACAGACCCCGTACTTGCAGGCCTGGGACTGCCCATAAGCCTTCTCATACCGCTCTTCAAAAAAACGCTGTGCCTCCTCCATATTTTTAAGAGGAAACCATGGCAGGTAGGTGTTGACCTCCTCATCCTTAAAGATGAAGAACAATGCTTCCATGTCTTCTCTGGCAAACGGTCTTAGCAGCAACCGCTCTGTTTCTATTCCGGGGGTATTCATATTCCTCAAACCCATCCTCTCTTTCTCTGCATTTCTCCTATGGCCTCTAAAATCCCCGGATTTTTGTTTTTACCATCTTTAGGTCCTCCCTTAACATAGAATATCTCTGCTTAAAGCTTAACACAAAAGGGCCCTTTCATCAAGTCAAAGGCCCTTCCTACTGCTCATTTTTCCAACTCACTCATATCCTGATACATCCTGTTTTACAGCTTCCGCAGTCCATGTGTCACCGCCTTTTATCACCGCCTTCTTATCACCGCCCGAACCCCGTCATCCATATTTTCCAGGGTCAGTTCCAGATTATGAAGCCCCAGAATTTTCTTTGTCAGAAACAATCCCATCCCCATATGCCTTTCTTTTCTGTTCCGGCTTTTATCCCCGCTGTAAAACAGGTCAAAGGCATGTTCCATGTCCTCCCCGGTCATGGTAGTTCCTGTATTCTCAATCACACACCGGTCCTTTTCTGTCCTTACCTTAATTCTGCCCTCCGCCACATTATAATCCACTGCATTACACAGCAGATTCCAGACCGCCTTTTCCAGATATTCCCTGCCCCCCTTTACCAGGAAATCCTCTTCTGTCTCCATCTCAACCCAAATCCCCTTTTCCTGAATCATGGGTTCAAATCTGGCTGCCTGTTCTTGAAACAATTCCCCCAAAGACACCGGTTCTTCCCCCAGAACCAGCTCCTGAGAGTCCAGCTTGGATACCTCAATCATCTTCTCCACCAGCCGGTCCATCTCCTCTGTCTGGCCGATAATCTGTGTCAGGTAATACTCCCTCTTTTCCTCCATAGTATGCTCCATCAGGTTCTCCGCAAAATTCCGGATGACTGCCAGAGGTGTTTTCAGCTCATGGGCCATGGCATTGGTAAAATCTCTCCTGGTCTCCTCCAGAGCCGCCTGTTTCTCATAGGTTTTCCTGAAAGCCCGGATGATTTTCACCATACATGCAAGAGTCATCACCAGTCCTGCCAGATATACGTACTTCATATACTTTACAGCCTCAAGCCAGGGAAGGCTTTCCATGCGGATTATCGTATAGCAGAAAGGGTCTCCTATCATCCCCACCTGCAGCTTATAGTTTCCTCTGTACCAGAACCCGTCGCTGTCAATCACAAGAGGCGGCTCATTCATGACTCCTTCCCAGGAAAATTCCTCATAATCTGGAAAATCCTGAAGATATGAGCTGCTGTTCCACCGTTTCCAGCTTTTCAGAGAGCCTGTATAAGCATTCAGATAAGGCAGCCCTGCATAGGTGTTGGAAACAATTCCGTTTTTCATCGTTCTGGCATCAACCGACGGGTTGGTCCACTGCCACACAATCCTGCTGTCTGTCTCATAAAACACTTTGGATTCCCCTGTTTCCTCCCCGGTCTCATAGTCCACCATCACATTGGTCTCTATGGAATGATAGCCTCCTCTCAGCGGGTCCTCATACCGCTCCTCCCCCATATCCTTTTCCTCTGTCCAGGTAATCTCCTGAACATAAAGCTCCCACAGCTCCTCTTTCTCGTCAGGAGAGATTCTGATAGAAAAACGGTATTTTCCCGGAAATTCAGGGCTTGCCAGACAGGCTTCCTCCCATATATAACCTGCCAGCTCCTCTATCTCCCTGGCAGACAGATATTCGTCCAGACTGTAGGAAGCCATTTCTCGTATCTTGCTTCCCCCATAAGTCACATGGCCTCCGCCCACCTCATTCCTGGTCCGCGCCAGCAGATGCCCCTCCCTGTCATAAAACCCTACGGAAATCTGAAGCTCATCGCTGCCTATGCGCCAAAGACAGTCATTGGCCTCTGATTGATAGAAATGTCTCCGGCTCTCCTCACTGCTCCAGCCTTCCTCCTCCATGGCAAGCTCCTTGTCAGAAATACGGCCCGTAACATAGCTTGCTGCCTCCTGGAATCTTCTGGCATAATCTTCAGTAAACTTTTCCTTCACCAGCCAGGTTGCCAGCCCCATGATCAGCACATACACCACGCCAAATCCCAGGGCAACCGGTTTCCAAAATGCTTTTTTCTTACTTTTCCTCATCTTCCCACCTCCAGACGATAACCGGATTTGCGCACAGTCTCAATGGTACAGCCGCAGGAGCCTATAGCCTTGCGTAGCTTCTTGATGTGATTGTCAACCACACGCTCATTTCCGTCAAAATCATAGCCCCAGAAACGGATTAAAAGCTGCTCCCTGCTGAAGATTCGGCCCGGATTCTCAAGGAAGAACAAAAGCATGTCATACTCTTTCGGAGGAAGGGATAAAAGCTGGCTTCCTCTCCACACCTGGCATTTTCTTACATCCGCCTTTAAATCCCCTGCCTCCAGAAAAACACCCTCTCCCCCTGTCCTTCCCATGACTCTTCCTGTCAGAGCCATGGCCTTCGCGTACAATACCGGAAGAGAAAAAGGCTTGGTCACATAATCGTCTGCCCCCAGAGAGTAGCCGTTCAGCTTATCCTCCTCCAGCACACGGGCCGTGATAAAAATAATGGGCACGTCGCTTTCCTTCCTTATCTCCCGGCACAGGGAAAATCCATCCATCCCAGGCATCATCACATCGATGAGAATCAGATGAAAGCTCTCCCTTTCAAGCACCGCTAAAGCCCCCAGCCCGTTCTCCTCTGTCCACACCTTCCAGCCCTTGCCGGTAAAATAATCGGCAGCAGCCTCCCCAAGCAGAGCATCATCCTCCACGATTAAAAGCCTCTGTCCCAAAAACCTTTCTTCCATCTGCGCTCTCCGTTATCCTATTTGTTGATGGTTTAACTTTACCACTCCAATATATCCTTTTTGTATCCTTTTATCACATTCCAGAAGAAATCAAAACAGCCGTACAGGATTTCTCTTCCCATACGGCCTGTGTTTGAATTCTACCCGGTACTGCCAGGCTTAATAATTCTCTGCACTCACCTCAAAATAACTCTGGGGATGGTTGCAGGTCGGACATACTTCCGGCGCCTTGGTTCCCACTGCAATGTGTCCGCAGTTGCGACACTCCCACACCTTCACCTCACTCTTGGCAAAAACCTGTGCTGTCTCCACATTTTTCAAAAGGGCACGGTATCTCTCCTCATGGTGCTTCTCAATCGCCCCTACCAGACGGAATTTAGCCGCCAGCTCTGGAAATCCCTCTTCTTCTGCGGTCTTTGCAAAGCCCTCGTACATATCGGTCCACTCGTAGTTCTCGCCGTCAGCCGCCGCCGCCAGATTCTGGCTGGTATTCCCGATTCCGCTTAACTCCTTGAACCACATCTTGGCATGCTCTTTCTCATTGTCCGCTGTCTTTAAAAACAGGGAAGAAATCTGCTCATACCCTTCCTTTTTCGCCACGGAGGCAAAGTATGTATACTTGTTCCGCGCCTGTGACTCCCCGGCAAATGCCGCCTCCAGGTTCTTCTCTGTCTGTGTTCCTGCGTACTTGTTCATGATAGTTCCTCTCCTTTATACATTATTTTTAACGATATTCCTCTCTCTGCACTGCGGGCAGATATAGAACACTCTTAAATCATAGGACAAAATACCTTCCCCCAGCTGCGCCTCCAGATTTTCTGTCAAATCTTGAAAAGATATATCCGACAATCTGCCGCATTCCCTGCATACCAGATGGTCGTGCCTCTGAATCTTATCGTACCGGTCCAGCTGTCCCTCTACGGATATTTTCCGAATCTTTCCTTCTCTGCAGAGCCCGTTTAAATTATTATATACTGTAGCCAGAACCACTTTAGGCTCTTCCTTTTTTATTTCAAGAAAAACCTGCTCCGCCGTCATATGCGTCCGGGATTCGATGATTAGCTTCCATATTCTCTCTGCATACCGGGTCACATTCTCACCCTCTTTTTAGAATCATTCTAATTTTAAACAATATTTATTCCCTTGTCAACCGATAATCGTCTTATAATCACAATTCACATGACATAATAGGGCTCTCATCGGTGGAGCAAATCCAGCACCGCATAAGTCCTGCGTCCCAGCTCGTCGGAAATCTGTACCGGACAGGCCCTCTCTTCCACCTCTTTGGGAAGCTGGTACAAATCGATAACCTCCAGCCCTTTCCCCTCATAATATTTTCTCAAATATTCTTTCCCTGCATGAAGGCTGCTGCACAGCAGATAATTGCGGTGCATTTTCTGCTTCACATGCATTTCCTTTGCAATATTGTCAATCCAGCTGACAAAAGTCTTCAGATTGTAATCATTTAAGGAATACCCCACAAATAAAAACACATGTCCAATAAGCAGGTATTTTAAAAAGGTCTCCATGAGACGGTGGGTCTCCGAATACTGGAGATAATCGTCCTCCTTAAACACCATCTTCTCCGGCTGCCGGATATCCCCGTGAAGCTTTAAAAGATAGTGGGCGGAAATCCCCGTAAGCAAATCCCTGTCCTCCCGGACTATCTGGTAATCCCTGGCAATCTGGTCCAGCAGGGTATCGAAATTGGTTGTCACAATGTGCTTGGGCCGCAGCGTCACAATCAGATAATCCAGAAGGTTGGGCTGGCAGTCCGTAGGTATCATGGAGCTTAAAAGGGAATAGTAGGCGCTGTGTCCCTCGCTCTCATCCATGCAATAGTAATACTGAGGAATCCGGATATACTCCTCTGTTGCCAGACGCCCCTCCATAGGATAATCGATTTCCTTGGCAAACGCCTGAACAATCTGTCCCCAGCTGGGAAGTCCGGAATTCTTGGACACCCCTGCCCCTACGAAAATCACCAGCTTTTCCTTTTGCAGGGCATACGACAAATCGTCTATCATCTCATAAAAAGTCATGGCAGCCTCCTGTTATTCTCCATACACTCCCGAAGACTTTCTGTGCCTGATTCTGCAGGGTGATTTCGAGAGTGGGTCTCCATTTTCCTTTTGTCCTGGCACAATTATAAAATATTTTCTGTCTTTGGGCAATAGGCTTGCGTACTATCACAAAAGTATTGAATTCTTATAACAGGACAGCGCCTTTTGAATCAGCGCATGATACCTTTCAGGAACCGCCTTAAGCCCCCGACAGCCGCCGGACTCCTTGGACAAAACCAGATTTTCCTTCACATACCCCAGACCCCGGCACAGGTTGAGAATCACATACACCGGCTCCTTGCCAATGCTTTCCTGTACATCTTTTATATCATTCCAGATACTGTCCACATATTCGTCCTTTGACACCGGGCCGAACCTCTGTGAAACTTCCTCCATAAACTTAACTTTGTCTTCCTTTGCCATGCTGTGTTCCACAACCAGCAGCAAATCCAAATCACTTTTCTCCGGGTTAAAACATCCCATAGCCCCTTTTCTTCCCTCCCGCCTATAGAATCCTCTTTTTCCGCCCCGGCCGAAAGCTCCCCTCTGCCCCATCCATCACCCATTTCCCTGTTCAGTCATATAGTACACTATACCTGTACAGGTTCACAAGCATCCCAAAAAAGGACAGCTTCTTAAAAGGATCATGTGCATCCCTTCAGGGACAAGGTATGATAAAAATCAAAAAGGAAGTGCAGTACTATGAAAATATGCCTGGATGCCGGCCATTACGGCAAATACAACCAAAGCCCCTGCAACAGGGCATACTACGAATCCGACATGACATGGAAACTCCATCTGTTGCTAAAACGCCATCTGGAAGCTTATGGAATCCAGGTGGTGACCACACGGAAGAATCAGGAGACAGACCGAAAGCTGTACGACAGAGGCGCCGCCTCCAAAGGATGCAGCCTTTTTATCTCCCTCCACTCCAACGCAGCCCAAAAAGAATCCGTCGATTACCCGGCCTCCTACTGTGCCATCGACAGCAGTGCAGACAACATCGGAATGGTACTGGCAGAGTGTGTGGAGCAGGTCATGAATACTGTGCAGAAAGCCAGGATTGAACACCGAGTCGGAAAACACGGAGACTACTACGGTGTCCTAAGAGGCGCCACAGCTGCAGGAGTTCCCGGTCTCATATTGGAACACTCCTTCCACACCAACCCGGCTGCCACAGAATGGCTTTTATCAGAGTCCAACCTGGACAAACTGGCAGAAGCCGAGGCCAAAGCCATTGCAAACTTTTACGGCATCGGCTCTTCCGGCAATGGCTATCAGGAAGAAGGATTCGTCCCGGCTTCTGACAAGATACGCTGGTGGTATCAGTTCCAGGACGGGTCTTATGCCGCAGACGGATGGTACTGGCTGACGGAAAAAACCGGAGGCACCTCCGGATGGTATCTGTTTGACAGAGACGGCTACATGCTGACCGGATACCAGACGGCAGCCGACGGCCGAAGTTTCTTCCTCTGCCCCACGCCGGGCATCTCTGAAGGCCAGTGCATGGTAACTGACGACCAGGGACAGTTAAAAATCGCAGAATACGACATGGATACCAAAAAATACATTATTTAAAGCCATAAACATCTGGGTAAGACAGCAGCGGCAACGCTGCTGGGGCTGCCGCAAACCTTCCCGTCTGCGGCAGCCCTCTGCTGTCTAAAAAATATTACGCCCTCCTGTAAAGCGGCTTGCCTGGATTGTCCTCTATTTTCTCCCTTATGTGGCGGATATGGCTCATAACAATATTGTAATCGTCGGAATACAGCTCCTTCCAGAATTAGGAAACATCATATCCGATTATCACCGTATTGAGTATAAGCCGCCCGCAGTCATCCCGTAAAGTAAATGGGGCTATGGTTTCTGCTGCGGCATTGGCAATGAAAAAAGCCTGTTCAACAAGGAAAGGAAATGAGCTTTATATTTAAATTTAGTCTTAAAACCGTAAAAAGGAGTGCCGAAGCACCCCATCTCCCAAGCCCTCTTGCAAAATTCGCAGTGTTGGTTTATAATCATCTTAGAAGCCGAAGGAT
>CAJUPP010000103.1 GCA_910588325.1 uncultured Hungatella sp. | reverse complement strand
AGATTATACCTGCGCCGGTTCGCGTCCGACCAAAGGGAGGACAGTTTCCGAAGCGAACCGTGTGCATCCCCCGGAGGGAGCATGTCGGAAGACATGGTATAATCAATCATATCTTACAAAAATATCGCAGAAAGGGAGCATTCCCATGCCCGGTTTTACAACTCATTACATTATGGGTATGAAAGCCTATAATGATCTGCCAGCCAATGCGTTAAAACACATTATCTCTAAATACCGCTGGCTCTACCAGTTAGGTCTTCAGGGACCGGATATCTTTTTTTATTACATTCCGATTCTTCGCCACCGGGATTATCGAAATGTAGGTTCCTACATGCATGAACATCATGTCCAGGAATTTTTTATAAATTATTTAAAACAGACATCCAGAATTTCTTCCAAACAGCAGCGAGGACAGGCCCTGGCCTATTTCTGTGGGTATATATGTCACTACATCGGAGATTCCATCTGCCATCCTTTTGTGTATGGCAGAATCCAATATGACATCGCTAACCCCAGCATGGAGCATCATGGCCTTCATGCTGAATTGGAGAATGATATCGATGCCCTTCTTCTTCGGCAGTACAAGAAAAAGAAGCCCTCTGAATTTAACCAGGCAGCTACCATCTGTCTCAATGGCATGGAAGCGCAGTTTATTTCCCGGCTGCTGTCCACATGCATCAATGAAACGTATTATCCCATTACTTACCGGAACAATTTCCAAGTTTCGCCAAGTATGGTCCATCGTTCCATTGTAGCTCTCCGATTCGGATGCCGTACCCTGTCTGACCCCTCCGGCCGTAAACGAGTAGGCCTGGAACTGATGGAGTCCATCCTGCACAAAAAACCGGCTGCTTCAAGAAAATTGGTAACTGACCAGGTGATCAATCCCAGAAAAAGTCTGAATCTGGATCATGAAACCTGGTGCAATCCCTGGAAGAAACAGATGGCATCCGATCGCTCCTTTTTGGAGTTGTTCTATCAAAGCATGGCCAAGTGCAAACTGGTCTATTACCTGATTAATCAAAGTATCACCTCCGGACTGCCCCCTGAGGAAATGGATTTTCAGCCAGCCATTGATGAACTGGGAAACTATTCCTATCACAGCGGACTTCCTGTATCTTAAAAACGAACCCAAAAAGGCACCGCAGATCATCTGTCCATGATCCTGTGGTGCCTTTTACAGTCCTAAAAATGATTATTCTGCTTCCCCTGTCTCTGCCGGAACCGCATCCGGATTCACAGGACGATACTCCCCTGCCGGAATCCGATCCTCTATCATCCATCTGGACTTATCCGTCATATACTCTTCCATACTCACGATCACATGCACACTGCACTGACTTACATAGCCGCCGTAAGAGCTGTCAGAGGAAAATGCATATTCGGAGTTCTGGGATGAAATCAGATCATTGAAACCCTTAAGTACTTCTGTCGCAAAATCCGCTGCCTCCTGCGAAGAAATCTCCTCATCCAACAGCAGGCAAATCTGCAGTTCTTTCGTCTCCGTATCGATCATGCCATTGGCAGAATTAATAAACGGATACAATGCATCGTCAGAATACCTACTGTCAAATTCCTCCCAAACCTGCTCCCACAAAATTCCCTCCGGAGATAATTGAGGCAGATTGTCATCATTCCCCTCTCTCTTGATAATATAGCTCTTTGTACATCCGCACAACAGACAGACCACAGTCAAAATAAGTGTAACCTTTTTTATCCGATTCATGTTTCTTGTCCTCCTTATAATGAAATGTACTCTCAGATTGCCAGAGCACGTCAGATTTATGTATTATATAGGAAAACAGTATTTTTTTGTAGGCCTTTTTCGAAAATGTCACAAAATCTTCATAAATGCGTAATCGTCCTGTAAGCTGCAAAATCCTTTAGGACAGTCTGTGGACAAAAATCCCGCTTCTCAGCTTGGGCTCAAACCAGGTAGATTTCGGAGGCATGAGAAGCCCTGCATCCGCCACGGCAAACAGCTCCTGTATGGAGGTAGGGTACATGGAAAAGGCCACCGTCATGTCCTGCGCCACCCGGCGCTCCAGCTCACCCAGCCCCCGTATTCCTCCGATAAAATCGATCCGCTTGTCCGTCCTGGGATCGCCGATGCCCAGAACCGGCCCTAACAAGTACTCCTGAAGGACAGACACATCCAACCCTTTTACCGGATCCTCTGTTGCAAACTGCGGTTTTATCTTCAGCATATACCAGACACCGTTCAGATACATGCCGAAGGTTCCCTTCTTTTTGGGGCTGTAAGCCTCTTTTCCCACCTTTGCCACATCAAACTTCTCATAGACAGCCGTGAAAAACTTCTCCATGGAAAGTCCGTTCAAATCTTTTACCACCCGGTTGTAGGGCATGATCATCAGCTGATCCTCCGGGAATAAAACCGACAGGAAATAGTTAAACGGTTCTTTTCCTGTATATCCCGGATTCTCCTGACGGCGTTTTAGTCCCACTTTCACTGCGGAAGCCGCACGATGATGCCCGTCTGCAATATACGTGGCCGGAATCCTTTGAAAGGCCTCCTCTATGGCCTGCGCTCTCCCGGCATCCTGAATCCTCCACACCCGATGTCCGATTCCGTCCTCTGACGCAAAATCATATAAAGGAGTTTCTCTCATTACCTGTTCCATGATACATGTCAGCGTCTCATTGGTCCGATAAGCCAGAAAAATAGGTCCGGTATGGGCGTCTGTCACATCCACATGGCGGATTCTGTCCAGTTCCTTGTCCTCCCTGGTATTCTCATGCTTCTTAATCACGCCTGACTGATAATCATCAATGGAAGAGCAGGCCACAATCCCTGTCTGGCTCCTCCCGTCCATAGTAAGCTGATACAGATAGTAATTATCCCCTTCATCCGTCACAAACGTTCCGTTCGCCATCCAGGTATCCAGAAGCTCTCTGGCTTTGTCGTACACCTGAGGCGCATACATATCCACATCATCGGAAAACTGTGTCTCCCCGCGGTCAATATTCAAAAACGATAACGGATTCTCTGCCGTAACAAGACAGGCCTCTTTTCTGTTGTACACATCATAGGGGAGAGCCGCCACTTTGGACACCACGGACTCCTCCGGTCTGATACATGTAAATGGTCTTACGATTGCCATATCGATTCCTCCTGTTATCAATGTAACGAAACAAAGGCTTACAAATCCTTGCAAGCCTCTGTCTTTATCTTTTCCTTATATGAGTTACTTAATTACCCGAACCCTCAGCACACCCTCAATGTTCTTCAATTTCCCGATTGTAGCTTCATCTGCAGGACTTTCCAGATCAAGAAGCGTATAGGCGAATTTATCACGGCTCTTGTTGGTCATATCGGAAATATTCACATTGCCGGACGCCAGAGTACCGGTCACCTGACCGATCATGTTGGGAATATTCAGATGGAACACAGCTACACGGCTTGCCGTGCGGCAGATTCCCATATCACAGTTTGGATAGTTGACAGAATTGCGGATATTTCCATTCTCCAGATAGTCCATCATCTCTTTCACTGCCATCTTCGCACAATTGTCTTCAGACTCTTCTGTAGAAGCCCCAAGGTGAGGAATGGCAATCACATGTTCCAGATTCACGGATTTCGGATTCGGGAAATCGGTTACGTATCTGCGTACCTTTCCGGACTTCAGCGCCGCTTCCATGGCATCATCGTCCACCAGGCGATCTCTTGCGAAGTTCAGCACCACAACGCCGTCCTTCATCTGCTCCAAAGCCTTCTCATCAATCATTCCCTTCGTTGCATCCATTAACGGCACATGAACCGTAATATAATCGCATTCCTGATAAATGCTGTCCACAGAGGTAATATGTTTTACGTCCCTGGACAATCCCCAGGCCGCATGAATGGAAATATAGGGATCATATCCATAAACCTCCATTCCAAGAGCCGCCGCTGCATTGGCAACTTCCGCGCCGATGGCTCCCAGACCGATAACACCCAGTTTTTTGCCCTTAATCTCATATCCTGCAAAGGCCTTCTTCGCCTTCTCTACGGTCTTGGCAATGTTCTCATCATTCTTGTTTTCCTGGCACCAGGCAATACCGCCTGTGATGTCTCTTGCTGCCAGAAGCATACCGGCTAACACCAGTTCCTTCACGCCATTGGCATTGGCTCCTGGAGTATTAAACACAACGATACCATTCTCTGCGCAGCGCTCTAACGGAATGTTATTCACACCTGCTCCGGCACGGGCAATGGCCAAAAGAGAATCAGCGAATTCCATATCATGCATAACCGTACTTCTTACCAGCACACCCTCTGCCTGGCCCAAATCGTCTGTCAGCGCATAATCTGCTGTCAGAAGGTCTGTTCCATATTTGGAAATTGCATTTAAACAATGAATTTTTCTCATGCCTTATTTGCCTCCTCAAACTCTTTCATAAATATTACCAGCTTCTCCACGCCCTCAATTGGCATTGCATTGTAGATGCTGGCCCTCATACCGCCTACAGTGCGGTGGCCCTTTAAATTAACGAAGCCTGCTGCCGTCGCCTCTTTGATGAATTTTGCATCCAGATCGGCGTCTCCGGTAACAAACGGGACATTCATCAGAGAGCGGTCTTCCTTTATAACGGTTCCTTTGAACAGCTGGCTTTCGTCCAGGAAATCATACAGAATCTTCGCCTTCTTCTCATTATACTCCTTCATTGCCTGAAGGCCCCCTTTGGCTTTCAGCCATTTGAATACCTTGCCGCAGATATAGATGCCATATGCCGGAGGCGTATTATATAAGGACTTGGCATCCGCATGAGTCTTATACTGACACATGGTTGGTGTTCCCGGAAGCACATCCTCAGTAATTAAGTCTTCTCTGATGATAACGATAACCACGCCGGCCGGGCCCACATTCTTCTGCACGCCTCCGTAGATAATCCCGTATTTTGTCACATCCACCGGCTCTGACAAAAAGCAGGAGGACACATCGGCTACCAGAGTCTTTCCTTTTGTATTGGGAAGAGTCTTAAACTTGGTGCCGTAGATGGTATTGTTCTCGCAGATATAGACATAATCCGCATCCTCAGAGATAGGAAGGTCGGAACATTCCGGAATATAGCTGAAGGTCTTATCCTCGCTGGAAGCGATGGCATTGGCCTTGCCGTATTTCTGAGCCTCTTTAAAAGCCTTCTTGGCCCACTGTCCGGTGATAATATAATCTGCTACCCTGTTCTTCATCAGGTTCATAGGAACCATTGAAAACTGCAGATGGGCTCCTCCCTGTAAAAACAATACTTTATAGTTATCCGGAATCCCCATCAAATCCCTGATGTCGGCCTCCGCATCATTGATAATGGTCTCAAAAGCTTTTGACCGGTGTGACATCTCCATCACTGACATTCCGGTTCCCTTATAGTCCAGCATCTCTGCGGCGGCCTCTTTCAAGACTTCCTCCGGCAGCACTGCCGGACCTGCCGAAAAATTGTACACTCTGCTCATAACCATGTCCCCTCTTTCTTCGTTTATAAATTTTTTATATCTTTAAATCTGTATCATCAAATGCATCGGATATGGCGGCTCCCGGCGATACCATAGGAAATACCTTATCGTCACAGTGAATCTGACAGTCAATCACCACCGGAATATTAAGATCCATAGCCTCTTTAAGAACCGATCTCAATTCTTCTCTCCTGGTTACCCGATATGCTTTGGCTCCCATGGCCTCCGCCACCTTCACGAAATCCACCTGGTCATTTAATATGGTATGCGAATACCGTTTTCCATAGTACAATGTCTGCCACTGACGAACCATCCCCAGTACATGGTTGTTGATAATCACCTGAATCACAGGGATATTATACCGGGTTGCCGTAGCAATCTCGTTCATATTCATGCGGAAACATCCGTCTCCTGCGATGTTGAACACTTTTTTATCCTTTTTTCCCATCTTGGCGCCGATAGCAGCTCCCAGGCCATATCCCATGGTTCCTAACCCTCCGGAGGTAAGGAGAGTATGGGGCTTTTTATACTTATAATACTGAGCGGCCCACATCTGATGCTGTCCCACTTCAGTGACAATGATGGCATCTCCGTCCGTCACCTCATAGATGGCTTCCACCACTGCCGGGCCTGTCAGCACATCTTTCTTGTAGTGAAGCGGATACATGTCCTTAAACCGCTCAATATGGGCAACCCACTCATCATGATTCAAAGGATCCAGACGGGCATTTAATTTTCTCAAAATAATCTTGATATCCCCAATAATGCTGGCATGAGTGCGGACATTTTTATTAATCTCAGCCGGGTCGATATCCAGCTGGAGAATCTTGGCATTTTTTGCAAACTTGGAGGCATTCCCCACTACACGGTCACTGAATCTGGCACCGATTACGATTAAAAGGTCACTCTCGGTAATACCGAAATTGGAGGTTTTCGTTCCGTGCATTCCCGCCATGCCGGTGTACAGCTCGTCTGTCCCGTCAAAAGCACCCTTGCCCATAAGAGTGTCTGCCACAGGAGCCTGTATCTTGTGAGCAAATGCTTTGACTTCCTCCGCCGCATCAGACAGAACCGCACCGCCGCCTACAAGAATAAAGGGCTTCCTGGAATCTTTAATCATCAAAAGAGCCTTCTCCAGCGCCTCCTCTGTAATGGTATCCGCCTGACGAACCACCTCTTCTGGCGCCTGATATTCATATTCGCAGGTATTGGCTGTCACATCTTTGGGAACATCCACCAGAACCGGTCCCGGACGGCCTGATTTGGCAATCCTGAAGGCGCGCCGTATTACCTGTGCCAGCTTGGTAATGTCCTTGACGATGAAGTTGTATTTGGTGATCGGCATGGTAACTCCGGCAATGTCAATCTCCTGAAAACTGTCTTTTCCAAGAAGGCTGACTCCCACGTTGCAGGTGATTGCCACCAGGGGAATGGAATCCATATAGGCAGTAGCAATGCCGGTTACCAGGTTGGTGGCTCCTGGCCCGGATGTAGCCAGACACACGCCTACTTTTCCGGTTGCTCTGGCATATCCGTCCGCAGCATGGGCGGCTCCCTGTTCATGGGAAGTCAGAATGTGGGTAATCTCATCCTGGTGTTTATAAAGCGCATCGTAGATATTCAAAATTGCTCCGCCCGGATATCCGAAAACCGTATCCACGCCCTGCTCTTTCAGACACTCTACTACAATCTCTGCTCCTGTTAATTTTTGCATAAATCTATCATTCTCCTCACTGTTCTTTCCTTACTTATCTGCCAGTATGGCTCCTTTATCTGCAGAGGTCACTGCTCTGCGGTAACGTTTCAGATATCCTGACACTTCCCTGGTCTTTGGTGTCCAGTTGGCTTTTCTCCTTGCCAGTTCTTCATCGGAAACTTTCAAATTAATCGTATTGGCATTGATGTCAATGGAAATAATATCTCCTTCTTCCACCAGTCCGATAGGGCCTCCTGCTGCCGCCTCCGGACACACATGTCCGATGGAAGCTCCCCTGGATGCCCCGCTGAAACGTCCGTCCGTAATCAGTGCTACAGAAGCTCCCAGACCCATTCCTGCAATGGCAGATGTGGGGTTTAACATCTCTCTCATACCCGGGCCGCCCTTGGGGCCTTCATATCGAATCACCACTACGTCTCCGGCCACAATCCTGCCGCCCTTAATAGCCCCAATGGCATCTTCCTCACAGTCAAATACTCTGGCCGGTCCTTCATGCTTTAACATCTCAGGAACAACCGCAGAACGCTTCACCACACAGGAATCCGGCGCCAGATTTCCTCTTAAGACAGCGATTCCGCCTGTGGTGGAATACGGATTTTCGACAGTGCGGATCACGTCCGTGTCCAGGTTCACCGCATCTTTTATATTTTCTCCCACAGTCTTTCCGGTAACGGTTATGCAGTCCAGATTCAGAAGCCCCAGCTTGCTGATTTCCTTCATAACCGCATAGATTCCGCCGGCCTCGTTCAAATCCTCCATATACGTAGGGCCTGCCGGAGCCAGATGACACAGATTCGGTGTCTTGGCGCTGATTTCATTGGCAATATCCACGTTCAGTTCCACACCTGCTTCATGGGCGATAGCCGGCAGATGCAGCATGCTGTTGGTACTGCAGCCGAGAGCCATATCCATAGTCAGGGCATTCCGAAATGCAGCCTCTGTCATAATATCTCTCGGGCAGATATTCTTCTTCAGCATATCCATAACCGCCATACCTGCGTGCTTCGCCAGACGGATTCTCTCGGAGTAGACAGCCGGAATGGTTCCGTTGCCTTTCAGGCCCATACCCAGAACCTCTGTCAGACAGTTCATACTGTTGGCCGTATACATGCCGGAACAAGAACCGCAGGTTGGGCATACCTTACATACAAATTCTTCCACATCTTCTTCTGTCATGGTTCCTGCCACATAGGAACCTACTGCCTCAAACATGCTGGACAGACTTCTCTTCTGTCCTTTTACATGTCCTGCCAGCATAGGGCCGCCGCTGACAAATACAGTGGGAATATTCAGGCGGGCTGCTGCCATCAAAAGCCCCGGTACATTCTTATCACAGTTGGGAATCATAACCAGAGCGTCAAACTGATGAGCCAAAGCCATACATTCCGTGGAATC
>CAJUPP010000102.1 GCA_910588325.1 uncultured Hungatella sp. | reverse complement strand
CTGCCCTTAGTATACCCTGATTTGATGTAAAATTCAACAGCATATTTTACAACAATATTTTAGTGATTATTATCACACTTGGAAGCCCCGATTTTCTATAACCGATACCAGGCGCCCAGTTCCAATACTGTTAATTGTTTCTTAAGTTCCATGTTCATGTTTTTTTTGCATCCCCGGGCTTTGCTTCATTCTTCCTGCTCTTTGATATTTCTTTTATGAATGGAATCAGCGAGTTGTATGTGATCATATGGAAATCCTTGAAGAGCCTCTCTTATGCCAAGGTTTAACGCTTACGGAGAGCGGAATGTTTCATTTCTTAATTTAGATTTTTTTGAAGCAGCTCTATGATCTGCCTTACTCTTGTTTTCTTGAACATAAAGAAAACCTCCTTTAAATGCAGTTTAAAAGAGGCTGACATGCCATATCAGTATATACGAATGCAGACACTATATATAGTGGTGGCGCTCAAGCGTGATA
The DNA here is from genome assembly GCA_910588325.1 of uncultured Hungatella sp. Taxonomy (GTDB): domain Bacteria; phylum Bacillota; class Clostridia; order Lachnospirales; family Lachnospiraceae; genus UBA3402. The sequence continues at coordinate 8,240 of CAJUPP010000102.1, read as the reverse complement.
ATAATCAGCTGCCTCGTTTGACCGTCTCCCCGCATCCTTCGGGTCAAGCTGGCCCGAAGTGAAATTCTTCGCCCCCTGGTGCTTGATGGCCTCAAGCTTTATTTTCAAGGCTTTGGCCCGCTCGCTGGGGAGAATGTTTTCACGCTGATTAGTGCTGTCCTCCACCATCTGCGTGATGGCCTGCTCGTCCGTCAGATTGCGATGATACACGGCATATCTGCGTAGCCTGCAAGTTCGCTGGCCTTTTGGCGGCGGTGGCCGGAGACAATCTCATCAATCTGTTCATCACCACGGCGTGGCGCCTCTTAGGGCTGTGTCGAACCGGGCTCTGCAGGAGGATTTGCCTGTGCCGCCAGCCCTCCGTCTCCCGGCGCTGCCTTCGGAGGTTCCGGGGCTTTCCGGCTTGTCCACTCATAAATTTCTCTGATATGTTCCCAGGTTACATCGTGGCTAGGTATACCGCCGGCCCTTCCTCCCAGAACTTTTTTCCCCTTCAGCATCTCCCAGGTAAATGAGGAATCAGCTTCCCGGCCTACCAGGAAATTGCCGGCCCGCTGGGTTAACTGTGCAAAGTTTACGGCATAATCCTGAGAACCGTTGGCGTAAGTATAGATGCTGGCTTCGGATCCCATAAATCCGATATCCGCGTCACCGGACACCAGCGCGGTCATGACCTTATCGGCTCCGGCGCCGTTTACCAGGGTTAAATCCAGGCCTTCCTCCTTAAAGTAGCCAAGTTCAATTGCTACGTACTGGGGAGCATAGAAGATGGAGTGTGCTACTTCATTTAATGTAACAGGGGTCAGCTTTGCCGTGCCGGAATCTTTCTGGCAGCCTGTCAAAGAAACAGAGAGACAGACTGCAGTAAGAAGAAATGAAATGATTTTTTTCATATAGATCTCCTGTAATTATTTTTAGGTATGGTTTATTCTATTGGGAAGGAGGGCGGGAAGTGCCTGTTTGGCAGCGGATAATTTCAATACTTATTGTACAGAAGGCGGGGATTATGATATAATCTGAGAACATACCGGCGCTGGTTTGCGTCCGGCAATTTTCCTGTCAACCAAAGGAGTGAAGCAATGAACTATAAGATAATTGTGCTGGATTTAGACGGAACATTAACCAACAGAAATAAGGAGATTACTCCCAGAACACGGGAGGTTCTGATGGAGGCTCAAGAGAGAGGGAAAATTGTGATACTGGCTTCTGGAAGGCCTACTTTTGGAGTAATGTCTTTAGCCAGAGAACTTTGCCTTGAACAGTATGGAGGATATATCCTGTCCTTTAACGGCGGCATTATCATGAACTGCAAAACTGGTGAGACTGTATTCAGCCGACAGCTTCCCATAGGAGCAAACAGCACCATTGCAGATCTGGCAGTAGAGCATGGAGTCAGTATTTTGACCTATGAGGGAAAGAAAATCATTGCCAGCAATCAAGACTGTCCATACACCCAGCTGGAATCCAGGATAAATCATCTGGAGATCTGCCAGGTGGAGAATTTTAAAGACTATGTGACATTTGCCGTGCCTAAATTCTTGATGACAGACGATGGAGATTATCTTGCTCTGGTGGAACCGAAGGTGAAGGCAGCTCTGGGAAAGAATTTCAGTGTCTACCGTTCCGATCCTTTTTTCCTGGAAATTCTGCCAAAGGGTATTGACAAAGCCAAGTCTTTAGACCGCCTGTTACATACGCTGGGTCTCTCAAAAAATGAGATGATTGCCTGCGGAGACGGATATAATGATTTGACGATGATTCAATATGCCGGATTGGGTGTGGCTATGGGAAACGGGGTACTTCCGGTGAGAAAGGCAGCAGATTACATCACCCTTTCCAATGAGGAGGACGGGGTAGCTCATGTGGTGGAAAAATTCATGCTTTCTTAAGGTTCCCAGGTATGGACTTTACAAAGTTAATGTGCTAATATAGTAGATATCGGTTATCGGCTTAAAGATTCGCACTGGATCGGAAAGCATGATAGGATGAATATTTTCGTGTAAAAAGGGGATTATCACATGAATAAGAAGATAAAGACAGAGGCTGTGGACCATCTGTTTGACGCTATTCTTACGTTAAAAAATTCAGAGGAATGTTATTCTTTTTTTGAGGATGTGTGCACGGTAAATGAGCTGTTGTCATTATCCCAGAGGTATGAGGTAGCCAGGATGCTGAGGGAGAAGAAGACTTATTTGGAGATCGCGGAGAAAACCGGTGCTTCGACAGCTACCATCAGCAGAGTGAATCGTTCGCTGAATTATGGAAGCGACGGATATGATATGGTATTTAAGCGGCTTCACGGAGAGGAAGGGTAAAACAGGATAATCCGGTGATTACGCGGCAAATCGGCTGCAGGACAGAGATGACTGCCCGGCAGCCGTTTTATGATAATTATTTTTTCTTTTTTCCATCGGCAGGGTACTCTTCCCGGATCTGGTCGATAAGAAGTTCCATGGTCTGTTTTTTCATATAAACATCAAATCCCAATGCACAGATAAAAGCAAACAGTTGAAGATATTCCCTGTCATCCTCTTCCTGTGTGGCAAATACTTCCTGGGAGGTGCGAAACCTGCGGATCAAATCTTCCTTCAGCTGTTTCATCTGCTCCTTCTCCAGAGAGAATATCTGTTCATAGATATCCTGAAGAGAAAGCTCGGAGTGATCCATAAAATGCTCTTCCGTAATGGGATGAAACAGAGTTTCAATATCATTAAAAGAAAGAATATTTTTGAAATAATAAATGAAGATCAGGAGAAGCATATGCTCTCTGGAATACTTTTTCTTGATGGGCGGCGGAAGAAGGTTATTCTTGGCATAATTGTTGATCATGGTCTTTGTCAGAACCTTGTCATCCGGATAGCGCTTGGACTTCTCCAAATGCTCGTCCATAAAGGTAGTTACCTGATCCATATACAGAGCAATGTTCGGAATCTGTTCCGGTTTAATGTAATCGAGACTGTCCAGGCGTGCAAAAATTCCTCGTAATCTTTCGTTATTTTTTTTCATAAACTCACCTCTTGAGTATATTATATAGTATTAAAAACTATGTTTCAAGAGGTAAGTGATAAATTTTAAGGTTTTAGAAAGAAAAATCAGTAAGTGAAAAATCTCACAAATCCATTGAAATATACCATAAGATTCTGTATAATAAACGGAATAGGCGGTTTTGATATGTGGAAGAGAACGCCTGAAAAGGAAAGGCAGAAGGAGGAAACTTTCGATGAGATGTGAGATGACGCCCCAGGGTGTATGTTCCAGTAAAATTTGTTTTGATTTAAACGGCAATGTGGTGACAAACATTGAGTTTACCAGAGGCTGTAACGGCAATTTGAAGGCTATCAGCAAGGTAGTTAACGGCATGACCGTAGAGCAGATTGAAGGATATTTTAGGGGAAATACCTGTGGGATGAAGGGAACTTCCTGTGCAGACCAGCTGGCCAGATGTGTGAGGAAAGCATACGACGAAGCGCAGAAAAACGCCGCGTCTGCCATGTAGAATTACAAGGGAAAAGGCAGTTTTTATGCGGGCCTTTAGCAGGGGAACTTGAAAAGCATACGGATAGGAACAGGATAAAAAATGGGAAATTATGATTTGCTGAACCCGATGCAGAAGGAAGCGGTTCTTTGTACGGAAGGACCGCTTTTAATTCTGGCAGGAGCCGGTTCCGGAAAAACCAGGGTTTTGACCTACAGGATTGCATATTTAATTGAAGAGAAGCAGGTAAATCCATGGAATATTATGGCCATTACATTTACCAACAAGGCAGCAGGGGAGATGCGGGAGAGAGTGGATAAGCAGGTAGAATATGGTTCTGACAGCATCTGGGTCAGCACCTTTCACTCCGCTTGTGTCCGAATTCTGCGCAGGCATATTGAATTCCTGGGGTTTGAGACGAATTTTACGATTTATGACAGGGACGACCAGAAGACACTGTTAAAGCAGATTTATAAGGCTTTGAACATTGACAGCAGGATGTATAAAGAACGCTCCGTGATGGGGCAGATTTCCAGTGCAAAGGATGAACTGATCTCACCGGAGGATTTTCTGAAACAGAGCGGAGGAGACTATTATCAGAAAAAAGTGGGGGAGATTTACCAGGAATATCAGAATCGCCTGAAGAAGAACAATGCGCTGGATTTTGACGATCTGATTGTGAAGACAGTGGAATTGTTTCGGAGTCAGCCGGAGGTGTTAAACTACTATCAGGAGCGGTTTAAGTATATCATGGTGGATGAGTATCAGGATACCAACACCGCACAGTTTGAGTTGATTCATCTGCTGGCCTCCAAGTATAAGAACCTTTGCGTAGTGGGAGATGATGACCAGTCTATCTATAAATTCAGAGGGGCCAATATCTGGAATATTCTGCACTTTGAAGATTCATTTCCGGGAGCAAAGGTGATAAAGCTGGAACAGAATTACCGCTCCACCCAGAACATCCTGGATGCGGCCAATGCGGTGATTAAGAATAACCGAGGCCGTAAGGACAAAACTCTGTGGACCGGCAACGGAGCCGGGGACAAGATTGTTTTTCGGCAGTTTGACCAGTCTTATGAAGAAGCGGAGTTTATTGTGAAGGATATTCTGGCACAGGATTATCCTTACGAGGATTGTGTTGTCCTGTATCGGACCAATGCCCAGTCCAGGCTTTTGGAGGAAAAATGTATCTCCTACAATGTACCGTACCGGCTGGTAGGAGGTGTGAATTTTTATCAGAGGAAAGAGATTAAGGATATTCTGGCATATTTAAAGACCATTGCCAACGGGAAAGATGATCTGGCTGCGGACAGAATTGTCAATGTCCCGAAGCGGGGAATCGGAGCGGCGTCCATGGCAAAGGTGATCGTGTTCGCGTCAGCCAACGGATACAGCTTGTATGATGCCATGACCAGGGCCAGAGTGATTCCGGGACTGGGGAAAACAGCGGAAAAGATAGGGAAATTTACGGATATGATTGAGAGTTTCCGCCTGCGGATGAGGGATGAGAAGTATACCATCCGTCAGATGATTGAGGATGTGCTGGAGGAGACAGGATATCAGAAGGAGCTGGAGGCAGACGGGGATGTGGAAGGGCAGAGCCGGCTGGACAATATTCAGGAATTGATAAATAAGGCAGTTAATTACTGGGAGAATGCTGAGCATCCTGCTCTGGATGAATTTTTGGAGGAAGTGGCCCTGGTGGCAGATGTGGACCAGTTAGATCAGTCGGAGCACAGAGTAACTCTGATGACCTTACATAGCGCCAAGGGGCTGGAATTTGAAAATGTATATCTAAGTGGTATGGAGGATGGGCTGTTCCCAAGTTATATGACGATTACGTCTGATGATTCCGGCGATTTGGAGGAGGAGAGGCGTCTGTGCTATGTGGGGATTACCAGAGCGAAGAAGCATTTGACCCTGACCTCCGCCCGTATCCGAATGGTGAACGGGGAGACCAGATATTGTAAGAACAGCCGGTTTATAGAGGAGATACCGGAAGAGTTTCTTCAGTCCGGCCGTTTGGAACCCAGACTTTCCGGAGGGAATGTGAGACAGCGCCTGGACGCACTGGCAGAGGATGAAAGTCTGCCTTGGAATCAGTCATCGGTCCTTAAGGGGGTCAGCCGGTTTGGCAGCAAGAGCGAGTCCTATGGGACAGGAATTTCGAAAGAGAATGCTTATGCTTCTAAAACATATCAGCTTGCAGACGGAAAGGTTGGATTTGGAAAAACGTTCGCGGTTGAGAAGAGCAAAGGATTGGATTACCAGACGGGAGACAGGGTGAGACATGTAAAGTTTGGCTGCGGAGTGGTTCAGGAGATTAAGGATGGAGCCAAAGATTATGAAGTGACGGTATGTTTTGACACGGCAGGAGTGAAGAGAATGTTTGCTTCCTTTGCGAAATTGGAGAAATTGTAAGACTGCCGCAGTGCATAATAAGTGTTGTTCACACCATCGTAAATATTTATTTGGGCAAAATGAAAAATTAGGATAGTAAAATTGAGAAAAGAATGGTATACTAACAATACAGTATGAGGCAGTGTGAAAGGATGGTGCAAACAATGAATAAATTTGATATGAGAGGTAAGGAGGCGCTTAACCGCATGGAAGAGATTATGAATTCTACCAGATTGAATGATTTTCTGCACAGAAAAGAGGAAGAAGACAAGAAGAAAAGCATGATTTTATGGGGGCTGGCGATTATAGGCGCCGTAGCCGCTGTGGCAGCAATCGCTTATGCTGTGTATCGCTTCTTTACTCCGGATTATCTGGATGACTTTGAAGATGATTTTGATGATGACGATTTTGATGATGACTTCTTCGAGGATGAGGAGAAAGAGGAAGACAAGGAAAAAGAGGAAGAATAATATCATAGATATGAGGCGTGTCTCATGGGAGAGACACGCTTTTTATGTCTTGGAGAGAATGGGCAGATGGGCAGTGCTGCAATCAGGCGGTGCGTTCGTTTATACAAGGAAGGGATAAGGGTAAATATTCATGGTGAAGAAGGGGCAAAAGTATATTGGAATTGTAGAAAAGATGGAATTTCCCAACAAGGGAGTTGTTTATATAGACGGTGAGAAGGTGATTGTGAAAAACGGACTTCCCGGACAGGAGGTATGTTTTGTCATAAATAAAAAGAGAGGCGGAAGATGTGAGGGCCGGCTTCTAGAGGTGATGAAGGAGTCGGAACTGGAAAGGGAGGAGAACCGCTGCCCTCATTTTGGAATTTGCGGAGGCTGTGTGTGTCAGAGTATTCCTTATGAGGAACAATTAAAGATTAAGGAAGGACAGGTCAGAGAGCTGCTGGACAGTGTGTGCAGGGATTATGTATTTGACGGAATTAAGAGGAGTCCTGTCTATGAGAGGTATCGCGGCAAGATGGAGTTTTCTTTTGGAGATGAGTATAAGGACGGGCCTCTGGCATTGGGGATGCATCGGAGAGGCAGCTTTCACGATGTGGTGAATGTGGATCATTGCCGGATTGTCCATGAGGATTTTACGAAAATTCTGACTGCTACAAGGGAATATTTTAAGGAAAGAGGGGTTGGATTTCATAAGAAATTGACCCATGAGGGGTATCTGCGCCATCTGTTGGTACGCCGGGCTGCGAAAACAGGGCAGATTTTGGTGGCTTTGGTGACTTCTGGGCAGGTGAAAGGCCAGGAGAATTTTGATGAGGCATGTTTGCTGGATGGATGGAAACAGCGGCTTTTGGAGCTGCCCCTTGAGGGAACTTATGGGGGAATTCTTCATATTCGAAATGACAGTTTGGCGGATGTGGTACAATGTGATGAGATGAAACGATTGTATGGACAGGAGTTTTTTTATGAGGAACTGCTGGGGCTGCGGTTTAAGATATCACCGTTTTCCTTTTTCCAGACCAATTCCTTAGGAGCAGAAGTGCTGTACAGTACGGTAAGAGAATATATAGGAGATACGAAGGATAAAGTAGTGTTTGATTTGTACAGCGGTACCGGAACCATTGCCCAGGTTCTGGCTTCTGTGGCGAAAAAGGTAGTGGGAGTAGAGATTGTGGAGGAAGCTGTGGAAGCGGCCAGGGAAAATGCGGCAGGGAATGGGCTGAGCAATTGCCAGTTTATTGCCGGGGATGTGCTGAAGGTAGTGGGAGGCTTGGAGGACAAGCCGGATTTGATTGTGCTGGATCCTCCGCGTGATGGGATTCACCCCAAGGCACTGGAGCAGATTATAGATTTTGGGGTTGGGCGGATAGTGTATATTTCCTGCAAGATTACCAGTCTGGTGAGGGATTTGGCAGTGTTTCAGGAGCGGGGATACCGGGTGGAGAGAGTTTGTGCGGTGGATATGTTTCCTTCTACCGGGAATATAGAGACTGTGTGTCTCTTGAGCAACCGAAAACCGGATACGAAAGTCAGGATCGATGTGGATCTGGAAGACTACTATCGTATCAAGGACGCAAAGAAGAATCAGAACTGAAAATAGATGTCATTTGAACAGGTGATAGATATTTTTGCGGACTATCTGGCATTGGATACGGAATTGGAAGTCTGCAAAAGCCAGTATGGATATATCCGGGTGGAGTTTCACGAGATAGAGGAATTACCCGGCTATTGCAGCGGCATGGTCTGCCGTACCCCCAAAGAGCTTTTTGACCTTCTGCTTTCCGATTATGGAAGCTATCTGGAAATCCAGCGGACAAAGGGACGCAGGAATGTGACGGAAGAAGATAAAAACGAAATTGCCGCACTGTGCCAATCCCGTTTGGAGAAGTGGGAAA
>CAJUPP010000101.1 GCA_910588325.1 uncultured Hungatella sp. | reverse complement strand
ACAACTTAATCTGGTTGTTGTGTATCAAAAATATAGGTCAGTGTAAGGTGGGATTTCGTAGCAGTCGGCATTGCTGGTAATGAATATAGCCGGCTGTCTTATAGAATTGTGGATAACTCTGTTTACATGAGCATTCGTTTAACTCATGAAGTACACAAAATTCTCATCCTCATCAAACCTGCTCTCCGAAACCTTAACATTACTGTTCACAGGTCCCCTGTGAACGTAACAGCATATGCCCCAAAACTGTATTGGCTCATGACGAATCAGCGGAGTGATTCGCCATGGAGTGAAAAGTAACCATTTTACTACTTTGGCGGCTCCTTCAGATTCCAGTAATCCACCGCTGTCCTTAAGGACTCATGGCAGACCATCTCCAGGGAGGAGCGCACATGTTCCTCATAATGCTGGGCAAGATACATCGAAAAAAACACATCCAGCACGTAAGTTGTGGCCGTAAAAGAAGTAACTACTTTAAGGCTTAACAGAGAATCCCTGGACGGAATCTCCACAACCTCATGACACCACTGCCGTATCTTCTCATTATGCCTCCCTAAAATTCCCACAATATAGGTATCCGTAGTCTCTTTCAGATACCGGGCCACATCAATCATAGAACGGTTGGCTCCTGTGAAAGTAATGATAAAAGACACTGTTTTTTTACGTTTCCCTGCAGACAGATAATGGGAGTTTACCGACTCACATGCCTTGCATTCCATCCCCAGAGTCTCGAATTTAAAGGATGCCGACTGCGCCAGTATATAACTGATACCGCTGCCATAGATAAACACCCGGTCCGCTGCCTTTATCCGGTTAAACACACGAATCATTACATTTTTATCCATACACAGCCTGGTATCCGTAATCGCCTTGTCATACAGCTTGGGCAGCGTCTCCAGAATATCCTGGTAACTGCTTTTCTCATTAATCGGCTCGGATGTCAAAAGCTGATTCACCCGAATGTTCTCCACCATCTCCGATACCAGCTGAAGTTTTAACTCCTGATACCCTGCCATACCGATTTTCTTGCACAACCGCACTACGGTGGCTTTACTGGTATAGGATGCCTTCGCCAGCTCCTCTGACGACATGCTCTGAATCGACTCAATCTGATCCAGGATATATTCCGCCACAGCTTTCTCCTGATGCGTAAATCCTTCTCCCGCCTTCAATCGTTCCAGAATCATGTCTGCTCCTCCGTCCTCTCAAGTATGTCCATTCCCTGTTTTGTAAAATTTCCACACATTTTTTCTCATTATATCAAAATTTTAGGTGAAATTCCACCGCATTTTTTAGGACACTGCTTACCCCCGCCGCCTGTGGCCCACCATTTATGTCCCGGCTCCTATGACCCGCTGGATTTATAATGCCTCACTCCGAATTTCCACAGTCCCAGCGCCGGCGCCAGGAACCAGCAGGCCGCCAGGGGAAGCACCACATATCCTATGGACGTTCTTCTCTCCAGAATATAAAGCAACGGATAATACTGCACCAACGCATAAGGCACAAAAAATGTAGCAAACAAAAGAATCTTCTCTCCATAGACACCTGCCGGATATTTGCCAAACTCCCTGGCTCCGTCCGTAAACACATTCATAAATTCCAGCCCGTCCAGAGTGAAAAAGCAGAGAGCCGCATAAATCAGAAATAGCCCGCAAAACACGGCAGTTCCCCCTATAAGCATAAAAATCACCGTCAGTACCTTTGGAAAATCCCACACCACCTGACTTTTCACCACTCCATAACAAAACATCACAACCGCCTGCAGCATTCTCCCAATCCTTGTCAGTTCAAATTTACTGCCAAGTACCTGAATGATTTCCCCCTGTGGCCGCACCAGCACCCTGTCAAATTCCCCTGTGCGCACCATGCCGGCAAACCCGTCAAACCCTCTGGCCGCCATCTCCGCCAGAGAAAATTCCATCAGGACAATGGAAAAACACAGAAGAACTTCACTGTAAGTAAATCCCTCTACCTTAGAAAACCTCCGGAACATAAAAAACACTCCCAGAAACACATTGAACGACACCAGAAACTGTCCGACAGATGACAGTAAAAACGAAGTCTTATACTGCATCATCGACCGAAAATTAATAGACACATAATGCTTATAAAGCTTTCTATTGTACTTGATTCTCCTGACATATTTCCTCATGCAATTCATCCTTTTCTTCACCCTCCCTGCACCGTCACCTGTCTCTCGGCCGCCTTGCACAGCAATCTGCCTGCCGCCGTTACTGCCGCCAGCCAGAACACCTGCAAAAGAACCGCCTGCCTCATGGCATCTGTGTCCATACTTCCGCTGTAAATTCTGAGAGCTACATTCTGCATGGACGCAAATGGCAGAAGTTCCAGAACCCTTCCGATTTTATCCGGAAGAAACGGAATAGGCACGATGGCCCCGGCCAGAAACTCCACCGCAGAGGTAAACAGAATCCGCAGACCCTGAGGCGAAATCGTAAAAAATGCCAGCATATAAACCAGCATACAGAAAGATACCGTCACTGCCAGCCCTAAAATCAGCGTAATAAGAAACAGCACAAAATGTCCTGCGTCTGCCGGAGCCCCAATCCCGTAAGGATGCGGAATCAAAGCCGCAACCGCCAGAATGGGAAAACACCGCAGCACAGCCCTTGACAGCCTGTTGGCAATATTTCTGGCAAACCACATGGTATAAATGCTTACCGGCCGGCACAGTTCATAAGCAATATTTCCGTTTACAATAGAATCAAAAATCTCATTGTCCATCATCCACACTGCAAAAAAAGCCAGAAAAGCCTGCTGCAGCCACACATAGGAGGCCGTAGCCGACATACTCATGGGAAAAGCCGCCGAATCCGCCTGATAAAAAGCCCGAAACATCATAAGCTCCATAAATCCCCAGAAAAACTGAGTCGCGATGCCGGCCAAAGCTGCGGTACGGTACTGAAGTCCCATGGAAAACCTTAATCGAAAGAACGATATGTATTTTTTCACCCTTTGTCCTCCTCCAAAACTTCTTAGGCCGCTCCTTAAATATCATAAGACCGATACAGCTCTGCCACAGTCTCATCAATGTCCCTGTTGCCCTTTTTGATGTCTTCCAGACCGCCGTCCATCAGGATCCGGCCTTTTCCGATAAGAATAATCCGGCTGGCCAGAGCCTCTATGTCCTGCATATCATGGGTCGTCAAAAGAACTGTGGTCCCATGGATTTTATTTTGTTTCAAAATAAAATCCCGAACCGCCAGTTTGGAAACTGCATCCAGCCCTATGGTAGGCTCGTCCAGAAACAAAATCCTGGGCTGATGCAGAAGAGACGCGGCAATCTCACACCGCATCCTCTGGCCCAGGGACAACTGTCTGGCCGGTGAACGCACCAGCTCCCCCAGGTTCAAAAGCTCTGTCAGCTCTTCAAGGTTTTCTTTGTATTGTGAATCTGGAATTCGATAGATATCCTTTAAAAGCTCAAAGGAATCTATGACCGGAACATCCCACCACAACTGAGAACGCTGGCCAAACACTACGCCGATCCGGCTTACATGTTCGATTCTGTTTTTGTAGGGAACTTTTCCGTCTACAAGAACCGTTCCGTCGTCTGGTGTCAATATTCCGCTTAGAATTTTGATTGTAGAACTTTTTCCTGCCCCATTTGGACCGATATACCCTACCATCTCTCCGTCCCGGATGGTAAAGCTGACATCATTTAAGGCATGAATGGTTTCATATTTCCGGTGAAAAAATGACTTCCAGGCCTCACCAAAGCCTGCGTTTCTTTTTGCAATCCTGTACGACTTGTGTACGTGCTTCATCGTAATCATCTTGCTTCCTCCTGGTAGTTATATTTTCATATCTTGCCAAGCCGGTCTGGTTTTGCTGGATTTTGCCAGTCAAATACCGAAGGTAAAATATTCTGTTGTATCCCCTGATAGCGGGAATTTTAATTCTACCACTGATGAGGCAAGAATTCAATCGCTTTTTCGTTTCTCTGCCTTATTGGCTCACTTTGATGGGAAAGGCAATGCCATACAACAGTCCGATGACCGCTTTATCCCCCTCCCTTCATATTGGGACCACCGCCGCCCTGTACAGCAGCATTGCAACCGCCGGTTGACAAATTGAAATGTGCAGCTGGTTGCAATGATTCATCCATTTCTGCTAATATACTGCTATCAAACATAAGGAGGTTTCCAGACATGAGTATTGGTGACAGAATACAGAGTTTACGAAAATCCAAAGGCATATCCCAGGAGGCGCTTGCCGATAAAATCGGGGTGTCCAGACAGGCAGTCTCCAAATGGGAGAGCGAACAGAGCACTCCGGATATTGATAAAATTATCTTGCTAAGCGACTATTTTGAGACCACCACAGATTATCTGTTAAAAGGAATCGAACTCACAAAAGAATCGGAAAAGAAATGGAATGCTATGCTGTTTTCCGCAGCCGGAACTATTCTTAACACAACAGGCTTAGTGGCCGCCATAGCCGTCTGGATAGAACAGCAGAGGTCCTGTTCTGTGGGTATCGGGCTTGTAATCATGCTGTTTGGAACAGGAATATTTCTGGCAGGACAGATTATCGACAGCAAAGCAAAAGAAAAAGCACGGTATTTTTTTATCCTGCCTAATATATGGATTCTGCCATTTATTCCCATGGCCTGCTGTTTTAATGTTGCAGATGGGTTCATAGGCGGATTTTCCAGCCTGATTGCTCCCGTTCCCCAGTTGGGAAATTCCCTCCTCACCTATGGGCTGTATTGGATTGTGTATATCACCGCGTGCAGCACAGCCTGCATGGTTACGGCAAAGAAAATATCTTGATAAACAGCAGCGAGTCTCTGCTGACAAAAACAGCTTCTCAAAAATCCATAAAGATTTCTGACGAAGCTGTTCTTTTACCTGAGGCTTTTTCTGTTACTTTAAATGATGAGAGGAACTCCTTCTACATCCCTGCAAACTGATTCTTTACCTTTTGCATCTTCTGCTGTTCTGCTTTCTCGGTAGAGTACCAGCCCTTAGCAGACATCTTCTTATAAATATCGTCCTGCATACAAAGGCTGTTATCCAAAGCCTGGTCAAAGGCCTGATGCACATTCTGGGTTGAGGACTCTATGGTTCCGTGGAGATACAGATCACATACTCCCTTAGTTGTCAAAAGCAGGTTTTCCATAATACATCTATCATCCATGTCGATCCCTCCTAAATATAGTAATGATTAAATCAGATTGTAAAAACTGTCAAAAATCTGCTGATGCCTCTGAGAATACTGCTCCACATAGTTTTTCAGCTCCGGATCCTGAAGATTTTTCACAGCATCCTGGCACTGTGTCTTCAAAAACTTCTCATGGCTTAAGGCATCCTCGATATAGCTTAATTCTTTCGGACTCATGGTTTATCCCTCCTGTTCTCGCTCATTCTGCTGTTTTACAGCGTTGTCTGCCTTTTTAATATGCGCCGGACAAAAGAAAAACATGCTGGCAAATCATTTCCAGCATGTCCTGCTTTTCCTTTAAATTTTTTAATGCAGACGGACAGGATCTTTGTCTATCCTCTTCACCCCCTGAAATTATCCGGCTGAGTCTTCTTTATCTCCATAAACTCCCTGTAAAACGGCATAAACGTCTCTGAGTCCCGCACCACACAGCCCGTAGGTTTATGCGCTCTGATTAAATCTCCGCATTTCCCGCAGGTCATACACACCTGTCTGGGATTGATTCTTCCCTCTTTCACAATCTGATTGGCAAAATCCGGATCTGCAAAGGCCATCCTCCCAAACAGCATACCGTCACACAGCCCTTCCTCCACAGCTCCCGCCGTATACAAATCCGCATACTGCCGCATATAGGTAGGTGCGGAACCATAGACCACCATCTCAGGAACCGCCTCCTTTACAGCGCCTATTCCGTGAATCATACGGTCAATCCCCACAAGCGGATGCTCATCCGGCACATATTTTCCCGCATCAAAGGGCCTGGTGACATGAGTTGTCGCATAAGGATTTCCCATAGTCAGGTCAATCAAATCCATACCATACTCTTCATGCAGTTCCTTCACCAGACGAATGGGCTCCTCAAAATCGGGAATCAGGCCGCTTCCTTCACTGACCCCAAATCCAAAGGGATAAGCATACCCATCATAGATACCCAGCCTGGCCGTCACCATGAAGCTGCTGTCCTCGTACTGCCTGGCCTCCATAATACTGTTTTTCAAAAGCCTGGTGCGGTTCTCATAGCTCCCGCCGTAAAGCCCTGGACGGTTGTATGCAGAAGCAAGTTCTGCCAAAAGATATCCGTGGCAGGATTTTATATCAACCGCATCAAATCCGGCTTCTTTTGCCAGCTTCGCCGCCTTCCCAAATTTTTCTTCCAGCTGTTTTAAATACTCATCTGTCACAATACAGGAATCATCTGCCTTCCGGTACTGTTCCAATTCCGGATGCCGGTATGCAATCAGAGGTGCCGGCTTATTATCGGGATTGGAGTAGCGCCCGCTGTGATTGGCCTGCATAATCAGATACGGTGCGAATCCGTTGGCTTTTCTTCCTTCTTCTTTTATCTCCTGAGTAAATGCCTTATAACAGTCCAGATTCTCCTGCGTAAGCAGCAGCTGAGTCTTGGACGAACGCCCCTCCGGCACGATGGAAATCGCCTCAAACCAGATGACTCCGCTGCCTCCTCTGACCAGCCTTATATAACGCCTCCTGGTATATTCAGACGGTGAACCGTCCGGCAGGGAATCTGCACCTTCCATAGGCGCAATCCCCATACGGTTTGGCAGTGTAATATTCCTTACCCGAATCGGCTCTGCCAATACCTGCGTATTTTTTGCCAAAGGAATATGTAGCCCCAATTCAGCTATCCTCTGCTTCAATTCCTCCGGACTTCTGTAATGAAATTTCTCGTGCGCCATTTACCTGCCTCCCTATTTTTATTGGTCCCATTACCGTCCTACTCTACGATATAAGGAATCTGATGTTCCTTAAAAAACACCTGCGCCTTCTTATCCCACGCTTCCTCCACAGATTTATCCAGACTGAAAAAATCCAGGGAAGTTCCTGTGACACAGACCATCTGCCCGTCCTCATAGCGAATATTAAGGTAAAGTCCCTTAATCCGTTCCGGAGCAATAGACAGCCCATATTCTTCCGCAAACTCCTTCACCGCCTGTCCGGCAAACTGTAACACAATCTGAAAGCTTTCCGGCAGCCTTTTTCCCTTAATGAGGGAAAAACAAAACGGCCGGACTGCAGACCAGAAAGAATATTCCTCCAGTTTTCGTTCTTCCTGTTCCTCTTTGCTATAATAACCCTTTCTCACCCTTCCATCAATAGTAAATGCATTAAAGGTCACAATCGAGGCTTCTTTTACCAAAAAACCGTCAAACATATCCCCTACAAACAGACCGGAGGTAAACTGCTTCCTGTCTTCAATTTTTATTGCAATCATCCGTCATTCTCCAATTATTTAATTTTTACTGCCAATACAAATCCTGAACCTGTGTCAACCCATAGATTTCACCTCAGCCACGCTGTCCTTCTCCACCAGCCTTCCTGACACAAACCGCAAATCCGCAGGAGTTTTCCCATATAATATCTGAGACGCCATACTCTTTATCCCGCTGCGGACCATTTCTCTCACATCCACCTGATAGGACGTAACTCTGACATCACACAGCCCCTCATACAGATAATTATCAAATCCAACCACCGAAATATCCCCTGGCACAGCATAATTCTGCCTTTCCAGCTGTCCGATGACCTCCGCGGCAGTCAAATCACTGTTGCAGGCAAAAGCGGTAGGCATATCTTCCGGCAGCCGGATATTCCCCACCTGTCCGTCCATACTCCGATCATCAATCACCCACTCCGGCCTCACGGTTATCCCATGCTCCAACAGTGCTTTACAGTATCCGAAATATCTGTCCATAATGCTGTTGCTGGCCTTTAATGTTCCCACATAAGCAATCCGCCCGTGTCCCTTCCTGATGAGATAATTTACCATTTTATACATTCCGTAAAAATTATCTGCCAGCACAGCCGGAACCGGAAGGTCTCTTTTCATAAAATCCAGAAGCATCATGGGAATATCCGCCTTCTGATACAAAAAATTCAGATAAGCATTGTCCACCTCTCCAATGACAAACACCCCCTGCACTTTCTTCTCCTGAACAAACAGCGGCAATACTTTTCCCTGTTCCATCTCATGACGAAGAATTTCAAATATAATAATACAGTGATAGTTTCCTGCCAGAAGAGACAACTCCTGATATACTTTCCAATAGTAAGACGGATAATCCCCCAAATACATCTCCGAAATAATCACTCCCATATTCAGAATCTTCTTTCCTTCCGTCTCATACTCCGCTTTTGTTCGGTACCCCATCTCTCTTGCCGTTTTTTTTATCTTACTTCTCAGCTCCTCGCTGACCCCTTTTTGCCCGGCCAGCGCATTGGAAACTGTCACAGTACTTACCTGCAGCCGCTCTGCAATATCTGCCAGACGAACTGATTTCTTCACCCTTTTCCCTCCCCCTATTTCCATCTATGCGTTTACCTTAAAAGTGCGCCCGCCAGACTTTCATGGGTGGTGGTGCATCCATTGCCGGGCGCATACAGGTTTAACAATTAAGTGTATTATATTAATTCCACTTAAAAATGTCAATCCGACAAAACGCTTTCGGAGTACGTGGAAAATCTCTGTATAAAGGTCATCCCTCACTTAGTGTTTCATAAAACGAATAATCAACCAGCCCCTTCATCCTGTTAAGACTCCCCTTTTTCAGCTCTTTCACCATCTGGCAGTCCGGATGAGGCAATTTTATAGCCGGGCCTGCCTCTATTCCAAATTGATAGCTTGGCAAAAAGCCGCGGCTGCTGTAATTGCACGGATTTCCTCAACCAATTCCAGTGCAGGAAGAAGATACCTGTCTTCTATTGACTTTACAATACGTTCCATGTTTCATAAGCCTCCTTTTTTAATTCAATGTACTCTCGGAGTCTCTCTGTGCCTGATTTTGTGAGATGATTTTTTGTCAG
>CAJUPP010000100.1 GCA_910588325.1 uncultured Hungatella sp. | reverse complement strand
AAGTATTGATTTTTCAAGGTGCATACCCCATTTTTAATATGGGAAGTTTGAGTAAACAAAAACAAGGAGAACAAAAAATGGCAAAAGTTGTAACCATGGGCGAGATCATGCTGAGACTCTCCACCCCAAATAATGAGAAATTTATCCAGGCTGACGAGTTTGATATCAATTACGGCGGCGGCGAGGCAAACGTAGCGGTTTCCTTGGCTAACTATGGACATGACGCAGAGTTCGTGACAGCAGTTCCGGCAAATCCTATCGGTGAGTGTGCCGTAGCGGCTTTAAGAAAATATAATGTAGGAACAAAGCACATTGCAAGAAGCGGCGAGAGACTGGGTATCTACTATCTGGAGACCGGTTCCGCTATGAGAGCTTCTAACGTTGTTTATGACAGGGCACACAGTTCCATCTCCACAGCTACGGCTGATGAGTTTGATTTTGATGAGATCTTCAAGGATGCTGACTGGTTCCACTTTACAGGAATCACCCCGGCTGTCAGTGATGCGGCAATCCAACTGACTGAGGCTGCTTTAAAGGCTGCCAAGGCTCACGGCGTAACCGTATCTGTGGACTTAAACTTCCGTAAGAAATTATGGTCTTCCGAGAAGGCTCAGAAGGTTATGACCAATCTGATGCAGTATGTTGACGTATGTATCGGTAATGAGGAAGATGCTGAGAAGGTTCTTGGCTTTAAGCCGGGCAACACCGATGTGACCTCCGGTGATCTGGAACTGGCAGGTTATGTGGATATCTTCAATCAGATGGCTGACAAGTTTGGTTTCAAGTATATCATCAGCTCTCTCCGCGAAAGCCACAGCGCTTCCGACAACGGCTGGTCCGCATGCATCATGGATGGAAAGACCAGAGAATTCTATCACTCCAGAAAGTATCATATCACTCCAATTGTTGACCGTGTAGGCGGCGGCGACTCCTTCGCGGCAGGTTTGATCTGCGGTCTGGTAGATGGCAAGGATATGAAGGCGGCTCTGGAGTTTGCAGTGGCAGCTTCTGCTCTGAAGCACACCATTCCTGGAGATTTCAACCTGGTAACCCGCGGGGATGTTGAGAATCTGGCAGGCGGCGACGGTTCAGGACGTGTACAGAGATAATTTTTCGTAACAGTTCAGACGATTTGGTAAAGGACAGCTTTTGTGCTCGTGGGAGCATCGGAACTGTCCTTTTCTTAAAGAAACCTGCATGCGCCCGCCAGACTTTCATGGGTGGTGTTGAACCCGCCTGCCGGGCGCATTTGGCATACCTGAATTCATACCGCCTATTCGGCGGTGGAACTTTCATAGTAATCGCTCCCCGGATTTGGCAAAAGCCAGAGACACAGAGACTTGGGGAACGTAAAAGGGGGATACGGCTTATGGAAGAGAAGAGAAATTTTGATTTACTTACATTAGGGCAGTTGCTTTTGCGCCTTTCACCGCCCAATGATGACAGACTGGTAAGAGGAGATACCTTTGTTAAACAGGTAGGCGGCGCGGAACTGAATGTGGCTGTAGGCGTGGCTCTTTTGGGACTTCACGTAGGCGTTATTTCGAAACTGCCGTCCCATGACGTGGGAAGATTTATGAAGAGTAAAATCCGTTCCTACGGGGTCAGTGATGACTTTTTCCTGTATGATTCCTCACCGTCGGCCAGAGTGGGAATCTACTACTATGAGAACGGGGCGTATCCAAGGAAACCAAAGGTTATCTATGACAGGGCGAACAGTTCCTTTTATTCCCTGAAGATTGATGAGATTCCGAAGGAAGCTTACACGGCGGCAAGGTGTTTCCATACCAGCGGAATCACACTGGCTTTAAGCCCGGCGCTGAGAGAAACTACGGTGGAGATGATTAAGCGGTTTAAGGAAGCCGGAACCCTGGTTTCTTTCGATGTGAATTTCCGGGGCAATCTCTGGACAGGGGAAGAGGCAAAAGAATGTATCGAGAAGATTCTGCCCTTTGTGGATATTTTCTTCTGTTCTGAGGATACGGCAAGACTGACCTTTAAAAAGACAGGCACAGCCAAAGAGATGATGAAAAGTTTTACGGATGAATATCCGATTTCCATCGTGGCATCAACCCAGAGAATGGTTCACAGCCCTAAACGGCACACCTTCGGATCTGTTATATACGATGCCGGGAAGGATCAGTATTATGAGGAACCACCATACAAAGATATTGATGTGGTTGACCGGATCGGAAGCGGCGATGCCTATATTTCCGGAGCGTTGTATGGGCTTTTGACCAGTGATTTTGACTGCGGCAGGGCCGTCCAGTTCGGCAATGCTACCAGCGCCGTAAAGAATACGATTCCGGGCGATCTTCCATCCTGTGATCTGGATGAAATTGAAACCATCATTAAGGCTCACAATCAGACAGGGCCTCAGAGCGAGATGGCAAGATAATGGCATGAATTCAGGTATGCCAAGTGGGCCCGCCAGACGTTCATGTGTGGTGGTGCAACCCGCCCGCCGGGCGCATGGAGGTTTAAGGTAACAAGGCCGGAGGGGAAATAGACGAAAATTTTAAAAATAATAAATTGGGGGTAACAATTATGACGTTAGCAAGAGGAAATGTAATCGTAGGACAATCCGGCGGACCAACCGCAGTGATTAATTCCAGCCTGGCAGGTGTATATAAGACAGCCAGAGATAGAGGGGCAAAAAAGGTTTACGGCATGCTTCACGGAATCCAGGGCCTTTTGCAGGAAAAGTATGTGGATTTGTCAGAGCATATCAAAAGCGACCTGGATATTGATCTTTTAAAGAGAACGCCCTCCTCCTTCCTTGGATCCTGCCGCTTTAAACTGCCAGAGATTAAAGAAAATACGGAAATCTATGACAAGATTTTCCAAATTCTTGACAAATTGGAGATTGAGTATTTCTTCTATATCGGCGGAAATGACTCTATGGATACCATTAAGAAATTGTCTGATTACTCCATTTTAAACGGCAGCAAGATCCGCTTCATGGGAGTTCCCAAGACCATTGACAATGACCTGGCTGTGACAGACCATACGCCTGGATTCGGAAGCGCGGCGAAATACATTGCATCCATTACCAAGGAGGTTATCCGTGACGGCCTGGTATACGGTACCAAGAGCGTAACCATTCTGGAAATCATGGGAAGAAATGCAGGATGGCTGACTGGTGCGGCAGCACTGGCAAAAGGAGAGGACTGCGAAGGGCCGGATATGCTGTTCCTGCCTGAGGTTACCTTCGACGTGGACAATTTTATGAAAAAGGTGGGAGCGCTTCAGGAGAAGAGAGAGTCGGTGGTTGTGGCTGTCTCAGAGGGCGTGAAGATTGCGGATGGACGATATGTCTGCGAACTGACGGATAATATTGACTATGTAGATGCATTCGGACACCGTCAGCTGACCGGTACGGCCCGTTATCTGGCGGAAAAGATTTCCAGAGAAGTAGGGTGCAAGACCAGAGCCATTGAGTTTAACTCCCTTCAGCGCTGTGCTTCCCATATCGTAGGCCGTGTGGATATCACCGAGGCATATCAGGTAGGCGGAGCCGCCGTAAAGGCTGCCTTCGAAGGCGAGACAGGCCAGATGGTTATCTTAAAGAGAGTTTCCGATGACCCGTATCTGTGTGTGACAGAGCTTTATGATGTACATAAAATTGCTAATGTGGAGAAGAAGGTTCCAAGAGAGTGGATCAATGAGGAAGGCGATTTCGTGACACCGGAGTTTGTGAACTATGTCCGGCCTCTGATTCAGGCGGAATTGACTCCTATGATGGTAGACGGTCTGCCCAGACACCTGCGTCTGGAGGATCGCTAGAGAGGATGACATAACAGTTCAGACGCTTTTTCCTGCAAGAAGATGAGCCATCTGAACTGTTGCAAGATAACAAATAGAAAGAAGGAATAGACATGCAGTATCGTACGTTTGGCAGCACGGGAATACAGGTTTCTGCATTAGGCTTTGGGTGCATGAGGCTTCCTCTTCTGGAGGACAAGGTTACGGTAGATGAGAAGGAAGCTGTAAATATCATCCGCCATGCCATTGACGAAGGGGTAAATTATATTGATACCGCCTATCCTTATCACAATGGCACCAGCGAACTGATTGTGAAGAAGGCTTTGGAGGACGGCTATCGTGAGAAAGTCTATGTGGCGGACAAGAGTCCTATGTGGAAGCTGGAAAAGGAAAGTGATTTTGACGACATTTTGGAGGAGCAGCTTCAGAAATTAGGAACGGATCACATTGATTTTTATCTCCTTCATGCCCTTAACAGGGAGCGGTTTGAGGAGAAGGTGGTTAAGTTCCATCTGTTAGATCATATGAAGGCAGCCAGAGAGGCAGGGAAGATTCGTCATCTGGGATTCTCCTTCCATGGCGATCTGCAGACGTTTAAAGATATCATAGACTATACGGATCAGTGGGATTTCTGCCAGATTCAGTATAATTATATTAACCTGGATTATCAGGCAGGAGACGAGGGACTTCATTATGCGGCTGACAGAGGGCTGGCGGTTGTCGTCATGGAACCGCTTTTAGGAGGAAGACTGGCGAATCTGTCCGATCATGTGGCAGAGGAGTTCTCTAAAGAGAAGACGGCAGTGGAGCATGCGTTTGACTTCCTCTGGAATCAGAAAGAGGTCAGCCTGCTCTTAAGCGGTATGGGAACCAGACAGCAGGTAGAGGACAATCTGGTCTATGCCGGCCGAAGCAGTATTGGGATGCTGACGGAAAAAGAGCTGGCGGCTTATGGGAAGGCCAAGGAGATCTATGACAGGATGTCCATGGTGGATTGTACCGGCTGTGCGTACTGTATGCCCTGTCCTTTCGGGCTTGATATTCCGGAATTGTTTAAGACCTATAATTTGTATGGGCTTCGCGGGAAGGAAGAGGCAAAGGTAGCTTACGACAAGTTCCAGGTGCGTTCCGATGCGTGCAGAAGCTGTCATAAGTGCGAGAAGGTCTGTCCTCAGAGCATTGGCGTCAGCCAGGTGATGAAGAAGATTGCACAGCTGTTTGGATAAGACAGGAAAACAGGCGGCTTAAGAAAGAGATATAAGCAGCCCTCCTTTGACCGAGCAGAGATGGCTCGGCAGGGGGCTGTTTTTTGTATGAGGATTATCTCAACAGCCCCAATGAAAACGTATTGACTCTCATGAAAAGAAGGGGTATGATAGGAACAGAACAGAAAAGAAGATATTTTTAGGCGTACTGTGCAAAAAGGAGAGAACATCATCATGAAACGGCTTCTGATTGTTGTGGATATGCAGAATGACTTTATCGACGGAAGTTTAGGAACCGGCGAGGCGAAGGAGATTGTCCCCAATGTCATAAGGAAGATAAAAGCCTATAAGGAACAGGGGGATGATGTGGTGTTTACCATGGATACCCATTTTGAAGACTATCTGGAGACCCTGGAAGGAAAAAATCTGCCGGTGGTTCATTGTGTGAAAGGAACAAAGGGGTGGGAACTTCAGGAAGAGATTGGAAGTTTTTCGGGAGAGCGGTTTGAGAAGGTTACCTTTGGATGTCTAAAGTGTGCGGATTTTGCCGCAGGGCAGGGATATGATGCCGTAGAGCTGGTGGGGCTTTGTACGGATATCTGCGTTATATCCAATGCTCTTTTGGTGAAAGCAGCCATGCCCTATACACCGATTTCGGTGGATGCTTCCTGCTGTGCGGGAGTAACGCCGGAAAGCCACAGGAATGCGCTAAAAGCCATGAAGATGTGCCAGATTCAGGTGATACAGGCTGCAGATTGAGGCAGAGGTCCCGGCATGAAAGTGCAGGGACAAAGGTGCCGGGAATGCTGCAGGAGAAGCGAAAGGACAGAAAATTGGAAGATAACAGACAGAAAACGGATGGCTGGGAAATCAGAAAGACACAGCTTAAGCAGCTGGAAGAAGTGATGGAAATCTATGCCCATGCCAGAGCATTTATGGCAGAACATGGCAATCCTAATCAGTGGGGACAGTCCCGTCCGCCGAAACATGTGATTGAAGATGACATTAAAAGTGGAAACAGTTATGTGTGCATGGTTGAGGGAAAGGTTGCGGCTGTTTTCTACTATCATGTGGGAGACGACCCTACCTATGCCGTAATTGAAGGCGGTCAGTGGCTGAATGACAGACCCTATGGTGTGGTTCATCGGATTGCCGCTGACGGCAGGACAAAAGGGGCAGGTTCTTTCTGCTTAAACTGGGCTGTTTCACAGTGCGGCAATCTGAGGATTGATACCCACAGAGACAATGTGGTTATGCAGAATGTGCTTAAGAAAAACGGATTTCAGTACTGCGGAATCATTTACATAGAAAACGGAGATGAGAGGCTGGCATTTCAAAGGTGTGATTTATTTATATTTTAAGGAGGAAATTTAATAATGAAACGTTCAGAGATCAACAGGGCATTAAAAGAGATGGAGGCCATGATTAAAGAGTATCGGTTTGCTCTGCCGCCGTTCTGCGATTTTACTCCGGAGGAATGGAAGGAGAAAAACCATGAGTACGATGAAGTCAGAGACAATATGCTGGGCTGGGATATTACGGATTATGGTCTGGGAAGATTTGACGAAGTTGGATTTTCACTGATTACTTTGAGAAACGGTAATCCGAAGATGAGCGAAAAGTATCCAAAACCCTATGCGGAGAAGCTTCTTTATATTAAAGAAGGCCAGATGGCTCCTATGCATTTTCACTGGTACAAGATGGAAGACATCATCAACAGAGGCGGCGGAAATGTGCTGATTCGGGTTTATAATTCCACACCGGAAGGCGAGTTTGCAGATACGGATGTGATGGTTCACTGTGACGGACGGGCTTATACGGTACCGGCAGGAACCCAGATTAAGCTGAGACCAGGCCAGAGTATTACTGTATTCCAGAATATGTACCATGACTTTGAGCTGGAGCCGGGGACAGGTCCGGTGCTTTTAGGGGAGGTTTCCATGTGCAATGACGATGAACATGACAACCGTTTCAAGGAGCCCATTGGCCGTTTTCCGGAGATTGAGGAGGACGAGCCGCCTTACCGCCTGCTGTGCAACGAATATCCGGCGGCAAAATAGTAATAGAATCGCTCAGGGCTGCAGTCCGCCGGCATCTGCCGCCGGACTGTTGTTTTTACATACAAAAGGAGAATGCCATGAAAAATGAATTGAGAAAAACAGGCTGTATTGAACAGTTAGCTTATATAAGACAGGTAGAGTATCTGGAAGGGCCGGCAAAAGGATTAAGAGCATATCAGGTGAGAAATGGAGCGCTGACATTTACGGTGGAGGCGGACAAATGTCTGGATCTGGCGGAAGTTTCCTATAAAGGGGTCAATCTTTCGTTCCTGTCAAAAAACGGTCTCAGCAGCGGGGAGTACAGCAGGTCTTATGCCTATTCCAACAAAAGTGTTATGGGCGGAATGATGTTTACCTGCGGAAATGACAACGTAGGTCCGGGAAATCCGGGGAGACAGCTTCCGGTTCATGGAAGTCTGAGATTTACACCTGCCAGCCATACCTCTTCGGAGTGTTATTTTGATGAAAACGGAACGTACCACATGGTAATTAGCGGTGAGATGGAGCCGGACGGGCTGTTTGAGGGGCACATCCATGTGAAGAGAACCATTGAAACGGTCTACGGAAGCGGAAAAATCGTTATTACGGATCGGTTTCAGAACAGAGGGTATGTGGAAGAGCCGTTTATGTTATTGTATCACTGCAACTTTTCTTATCCGTTTTTGGATACCTGCTGTGAACTTCATATAGACAGCGATCAGGTGGTGTTGAGGGAAGAGATGGGAACGCCTGCGAAGCTGCCCTATGAGAAGATTGAGGAGCCTGTGGATGGAGGAGAAGAACAGGTATTTTTCCATCAGGCCCGCGGTGATAAGGATGGTGTGGTTACCGTGTCTGTCTATAACCCCAGCCTGAATATCAGGGCGAATATCCGGTACAATAAACAGGTTCTTCCGAAACTGATCCAATGGAAATCCATGGTTTCCGGAGATTATGCACTGGGAATTGAACCGGCCAACTGTCTGGTATTCGGACGGGCATATGAGGAGGAAAAGAAAACTCTGCCCTGTCTGAATCCGGGAGAGGAAAAAGAAATTCGGCTGGAACTGGAGTTTGAATAGTTTTATAGAATGATAGCGGAAGCCGGAAGGTTTTTGTCAGGTGAAAGGAACGATTATGATCAGGTATTATGATATTGGGCTGAATCTGTTCTGCAGGCAGTTTCCTGACCCGTTGAAGATTCTTGAGGATGCCGAAAAGGAAGGCGTATCCTGCATCCTTACAGGCACAGACAGGAAGGAGAATCAGCGGATAGATGCTTTTGTGAAAGAGAGGGAGGTCTACGGGACTGCGGGAATCCATCCCCACAATGCGGATTCTGCCAGGCAGGAGGATTTTGCCCTGATTGAGAAAATGATTGGAGAAAACCCCAGGATTGTGGCAGTGGGAGAGTGCGGCCTGGATTTTGACAGGATGTTTTCTACGAAAGAGAATCAGATTCGCTGTCTGGAGAAACACATCCTTCTGGCTGAAAAGCTGAATAAGCCGCTGTTTCTCCACGAACGCAGCGCTGCGGGAGATTTTGTGAAACGGTTTAAAAAGCATCCGGAGATTTGCAAAAAGTCAGTGGTTCACTGTTTTACCGGCAATAAGGAGACATTGGAGAAATATCTTCAGATGGGATTTTCCATTGGCATCACAGGCTGGATTTGTGATGACAAGAGGGGAAAGGAACTGCGGGAGGCAGTTAAGAGGATTCCTCTGGACAGGATTTTGATTGAAACGGACGCACCTTATCTGACACCGAAAAATGTGCCGGGGCTGGGAAGGATCAATGTTCCCCAGAATATCGTGTATGTGGCAAGAGAGCTGGCAAAGCACATGGGAGTGGAAGAGGAAGTCCTGATTCAGAATGCCAAAGCCAATACGGAAAGGATTTTCGGTATCTGATGGCAGAGGCGGAAATGTTTCGGCAGAGATGTGTATTATAGAATAGCTTTTATCGTATAAAAAGACCTTTGGACAATATCCAAAGGCCTTTTCTCATGCAGAAGATGGGAGTCGAACCCACAAGGTATTTCTACCACACGGACCTGAAC
>CAJUPP010000099.1 GCA_910588325.1 uncultured Hungatella sp. | reverse complement strand
TGACAAAAAATCATCTCACAAAATCAGGCACAGAGAGACTCCGAGAGTACATTATTTGTTATTCTTTATTATCAGTTTCCCACATATATCTTGACAGGTCCCTATTTTATCAGCACTATCGCCAATATGACTAGGCCATGAAGAAATTAAAAGCCTGCAGCCTCCTTTCCAAAGATAGAAAAACCGAGGCGGCATTAAGGGACTGCAAACATGCGCATCTGTCCGTCCCTCCAGGACACCTGTTTTGCATCTTTGACAATGTCTCCCTCCTGTTGGTGTCCGACAAGAAATGGTGAATTCACATCATGACTGCGCATATTATGGAGCACGGTCTTTCTGTCATAGTTGGCATAACAGTACAGACATCCATGTCCGCAGGTATTGTAGGCGCCGATATCCGCTCCCAAAAGACAGCTACAGCCCTGCCTAGTATACCTCTGTTTCGGAACACGCAGCCCATATCCGGCGGCCTGTTCTAAAACTTCCTTTGACATACATCCTTTGGCGTCCACATGTTCTCTGACAAGAGAGTCCTTTTCACAGCACAGATGTATCTGCATGTGATTTTTGGCCGCTGTCTTTGAAAATGCTTCCACAAGCTGTTCCTGTTCTCTTTCTGTAACAGCTCTTGCCGCCGGAAAATTCCTTCTGGTCTTCTCGTACAGGTCAATAAAACTTATGACACACTGACTGGTATATCCGGCCAGTGCGTCTGTCATCCTCTCAAATTCCTGAATATGATATTCCACGGAATAGGTTTCTGTAATAAGTACCGGGTCATACCTCCAGCTGACTTTATCATTTCCCACAGTTTTGGATAGTCGTTTCAGACTTTCCATCACCTCTTCCTTCGAAGGCACATAAGGCTCCACATCTTTTCCGTAAGGCGTTATGGTTACAAACCAGAAACTGGTATAGGGTGATAATTGATAAAGCCCGGATATCACAGGCTCCGGGTTTTTTGTACAGAATACCAGAATATCTATCACGTCCGGGCTTAAACGGTATCTTGTGACCTGTGACGGATAATAAGGATTGCGCACCATCACAAAGCCTTCCTTTATCCGATTATAGAACCACTCACTGTAATAGGCAGGTATATCTGTCCGGCTTCCTGTATTCAGTATCATCGGCTCCTCCTGTGACTTTTCGGCAGGTTTTCTCTTTTATTGCGCATCCTTCCACTGCCACCCCAGACGTCCATACCGTCTGGCGGTCTCATAGATTTCGTCCCGCAGATCTTTTGACAATTCCGCTTCCGTAATCCTCCATTTCCAGTTGGTTCCCACCGTAGAAGGCTTGTTCATCCTGCAGGAATTGTCATATCCCAGGTAATCCTGAATGGGAATCACGCACACATTGGCTCTGCTGCACATGATTAGGCTGATAAACGGACGGCACAGATACTTCTTAGGCGTATACTCATCGCAGATATACTTGCGGGCCATAGACATCTCTTCCGCACTGATGCTGTCAAACCAGCCGGCCAGCGTCTCGTTGTCATGGGTTCCGGTATAGGCAATACAGTTTTCGATATAGTTATGGGGCAGATAATCGCTGGCGCTTCCCGTATCCCTGGAATCAAAGGCGAATTCCAGCACCTTCATCCCCATAAATCCCGTATCCCTAACCAACTGACGCACGGAATCCGTGACATACCCTAAATCCTCTGCAATCACTTCCCGCTGTCCAAGAACTTCTCTCATTCTGTTAAACAGCTTCATCCCCGGGCCTTTCAGCCAGGTTCCGCCCTTGGCCGTCGTGGCTCCATAAGGAATGGAGTAGTACTCGTCAAATCCCCGGAAATGGTCAATTCTCAGCATGTCATACAACCGGAAGCAGTAATCCAGCCGTTCCATCCACCACTGATACCCGGTACTCTCATGATAATCCCAGCGGTACAAAGGGTTCCCCCATAGCTGGCCTTCGGCGGCGAACCCGTCCGGCGGACAGCCTGCAACGGCAGTGGGCACATTGTTCTCATCCAGCTGAAACAGCTCCGGGTGAGCCCATGCATCAGCGCTGTCCATAGCTACATAGATAGGGATATCACCGATAATCTTTACCCCCTTGCTGTTGGCATACCCTTTCAGTTTCATCCACTGTTTATGAAACTGATACTGGAGATATTGATGAAACTCGATATCAAAATACAGTTCCTGCCTGTAATAGTCCATGGCATTCCCCCATCTGAGGCGGATATCTTCCGCCCACTCTGTCCAGGGCTTTCCATCAAACCGGCCTTTCACTGCCATAAACAGAGCATAATCTTTCAGCCACCAGCGATTCTCTTCCAAAAACTTTAAGTAATCCTGATTTTCACTGATGTTGCTTCGCTCATAGGCCTTCCTCAAAAGCGGGTAGCGGGTAAAATACATTTTCTCATAGTCAATATCTGTTGGGTTGTCACCGAAATCCGCCTCATCACACTCTTCCTTCGTAAGCACGCCTTCCTCTATCAATTCTTCTAGACTGATAAAATAAGGATTACCGGCATAAGTGGAAAACGACTGATAAGGCGAATCGCCAAAGCTGGTGGGTACCAGAGGCAGAATCTGCCAGTAACACTGCCCTGCCTCCTTCAGCCAGTCTACAAAATCATAAGCGCTTTTCGAAAAACAGCCGATGCCGTACTTGGACGGCAGACTTGTAATGGGTAATAAAATACCTGCTGTTCGGTTCATCTTTTTATCCCTTCCCTCCTGCTTGTTCCGGTTTTGCCACCGCTATTACACTATAACACAAATCACAAAATGAATCAAATCTGCGCAAAAACACTTCTCTGTCCTGCTG
Organism: uncultured Hungatella sp.; assembly: GCA_910588325.1. Taxonomy (GTDB): domain Bacteria; phylum Bacillota; class Clostridia; order Lachnospirales; family Lachnospiraceae; genus UBA3402. The sequence goes on along the minus strand of CAJUPP010000099.1, from coordinate 6,418 downwards.
TTTAATGCAAAACCATTGCAATATTATGCATTAAATATATATCTTATAATCTGTAATTTCAAGCTTTTTTCATAATCAATTCTTTTTTCTCTATTGTTAACAACGTTCACTTCCGCATATTGTACAATATAGACAATCCCTGCTATAAATATTCTTTTCGCACTCTTTTTTCATAGATTTTCTGTATTCCTCTTTGCAATTGTTGCATAATAATACGCAATATTTGCGCCACAGTTTTCTTTCCGTCATTGACTTTTCCCCTCTTATATTTTACAATATTTCATAGTAAACCTCCATGCGCCCGGTGGACGGCTGCACCACCGCCCTTGAAAGTCAGGCGGGCACACTTGGCATACCTGAATTCATGCCGCCTATTCGGCGGCGGGACTTTCATAGTAAACCTCCGTGCGCCCGGTGGCGGACTTTCCCAATCCCCCATTCCTGTGAACCCTCCGGGGGATGCACACAAAATGCCAAAAACGGGCATTTTGGCGCGTCGTACGGTCAGCGCAGCAGGTGCGCAGACCTACAGCAAGAAACTCGTGACTTTCACAGTATAACAGAAGGAGCAAACATGTATGGCCGTAACCCTGAAAGAAGTAGCTGCACTTGCCGGTGTATCTCCTTCCACCGTATCCAGAACCTGTAAAAACAATCCCTCCATCAGCGAAGAGACAAAGGAAAAAGTACGCCGGGCAATGGCACAGCTTGGCTATGAACCGGGTTTGTCTGCTTTATCTGGTATGAATTCTGGTTTCAATGTCAGGACCGTAGGTATCATCCTGCCTCCCTCCCAGAAAGAGACTTATGAAAACGCTTTTTACTTAGAAGCAATCCGGGGGATCAGCCAATATTGCAATCACCATCATTATATGAATCCCATCATCACCGGCCAGGATGAAGAAGAGCTTCTTAAAGTCATTCAAGATTTTTCCCGCTGCGGTCAGGTGGACAGCTACATCATCCTCTACTCCAAACAGCAGGACCCGGTCATCGACTATCTTTATAATGAAGGACTTCTTTATGTGCTCATCGGGAAGGCTTATCAGTATCCCAATCAGACCATTTATATTGACAATGATAATCTTTTAGCCGGGCAGGAGGCAACAGAATATCTGTATCAGCTTGGACACCGGAAGATCGCTTATGTGGGAAGCGACAGCAGTCTCCTGTTTTCGGCAGATCGAAAAGCCGGGTATCAGCTGGCGCTGTCCCTTCATGGCCTTCCCAGACGCCGGGAATATTGTCTGGAGATTCCTTCCGTCACCCAAGATACCTCCAATCTCCTTTATTCTCTGTTAAAAAGCGATAACCGTCCTACAGCCATGGTGGTCAGCGACGATATTCTGGCTGTTGCCCTGGAAAGAGTCTGTCTGAAAGTAGGGCTGTCTATCCCAAAGGATCTGTCCATCATTTCTTTTAACAACTCCCTTATGGCCCGACTGACCTGGCCGCCTCTCACATCCATTGATGTCAATTCCTATCAGCTTGGAATCGAGGCCGCGTCTCAGATCATCAACCATATTGAGAACCCCAACCTGCTGGCTACCAAGATTATCGTACCTCATCATCTGATTGAGCGGGACAGCTGTAGGTCTATAGAAATATAACAAAGGCATTTTTTAAGGGAGTATCTATTCCGGATACTCCCTGTCTTTCCAATACCACCATTTTAGCTTTTCTTCTTCATGCTGCTCATTCTCTGCAAAATATACCGCACAACGGAATACATATAATACGCATCTGTCATCCTGGAACCCTTTTTTTAAACAGTCCATATGATACAGTTCCTTTGGATCTTTTCCTTTTAAATCTGCAATGCACCGAATGCCGATATCCTGCAGATGCCGTTCCATATTGGCGCCTATGCCTGGTATTTTCTTCAGATCACTTTTCATGTTTCAGCGCCTCCCGCCTCATTCTTATATTCTCGGCAAACTCCTCATCCGAATACTTGGGATCCCTGGTATTCATCCAGGTACTGCATGGAGCTTCACCGCACCTTCCGCAATCTTTCATCCCTTTTCCATTTACAACACAGTCATCGATAGCGCATGCTTTCCCCTCCGGCACATGAAAAACCCTTCCGCTGCAGGCATTGCAGCCTGTACACATGGTTCTATAACAATAGCATGTCCTGCACCCCTTTTCAAACCGCCGAACAGACACACAGCACATACGCTCCGAAATCTCAATCAGATGGAAGTTTCATGGTTTGCGTATCCATTTCCTTGCTCTGACTTTAATAGTTATACCCATAATACATCACACAAGCCCCAATTGCAATCACTATCGAGAAACAAACTTGCATTTTCTCTCATCCTTATCTATACTATTCTTAAATATACAGCAAAGAAGGAGACCTTGCCATGCAAATTACCTACCTGTCCATCCGCAATTTCAAGTCAATCGAAACTCTCCAGATTCAAAATATTGAAAATGCCCTGATTCTGGTAGGCAAAAACAACACCGGCAAGACCGGAATCTTAAAAGCGCTCCGCGCCGCCTTTGGAAATTATTCCGTATCCAAAGATGATTTTAACGAAAAGAATCAGAATATTGAGATATCCATGACGTTAGATATGAAAGAGCAGGATCTGACCCAATTTCACCTTCACGGAATCGTCAGCCAGTACAAACGCTTCGATGCCTGGAAACGGGATTTCTGTGCCAAGCTTCCCTCCTTTGACGGCAGACAGCTTTCTTTCACCTGCATTATCAATCACAGTCTTGAGATCCGCTACCATGACGGCATCCGCAAACACAACCGGTTTATACCGGAATTACTTCCCCGTCTGTACTTTATCGACACAGCCCGCCAACTTACCTCCTTCCAGGAGGATTTGCTGCTCTTTCAGGATGATGAACAGCTTCGCCGCCTGCGCTCCAATACCTGTATGTTCAGCCCCTCCAAGCTGTGCAATCAGTGCTTCAGCTGCATCGGCCTTATCAATCAAAAAAAGCCGGAGGATCTGCAGCTGTGTGAAACTGCCCGGCTTCTGGAATACAAAATGTACCAGTTAAATCTCAGCGACTTTTCCCAACGAGTCAACGAAAACTATCGAAAAAACGGCGGTATTGAGGAAATTCTTTACACCTTAACCTGCAATCCGGATGCCGTATTCCGTTTAACTGCCGAGACCCGCCGCGGCGAAAGGCAGAATCCCAACCCCATAGAAGGGTTGAGCAACGGCATGAAAAGCATCTATATGCTGTCTCTTCTGGAAACTTATATTGAAAGCGAAAAACAGATTCCCAGCATTATCATAGTAGAGTATCCGGAGCTGTTTCTCCACCCGTCTCTCCAGAAGACAGCCGGAGCCATCCTTTACCGGCTGTCCAGGAAAAACCAGGTTATTTTTTCCACCCATTCCCCCAACCTGATTGCCAACTTTACCAGCCGGCAGCTTTGTCAGGTGGTTACCGGTTATGATGACCGCCCCTTTGTGCGGGAGCGCGCAGATATTGATGAGATTTTGGATGACCTTGGCTATGGCGCCAACGACCTTTTAAATGTCAGCTTTGTCTTCATCGTAGAAGGAAAACAGGATAAGAGCCGCCTTCCCCTGCTCCTTAAAAAATATTACCCGGAGCTTCATGATGTAAACGGCCGTCTCTCCCGCATCTCCATCCTCACCACCAACAGCTGTACCAACATCAAAACTTACGCCAATTTAAAATATATGAATCAGGTGTATCTGCAGGATCAGTTTCTGATGATCCGCGACGGCGACGGCAAAGATCCGGAAAAGCTGGCTTCTCAACTGTGCCAGTATTATGACCAGCGAAATGCCGAGGACATTGACAAACTGCCTAAGGTCCGCCGCCGCAATGTCCTGATTTTAAAATATTACTCTTTTGAAAATTATTTTTTAAATCCTGCTGTCATGGCACAGCTGGGTATCGTAGAAAGCGAAGACGCCTTCTGGCAGACTCTTCTGGCAAAATGGAAGGAATACCTTCACCGTCTCTTAAGCGGACGTCACCTGATTCAGATTTTAGGGAAGGACATCTGTTCTGTTGAAGACTTAAAGCAGAATTTTGAACTTTTTAAGGTCTGTATCCGCGGACATAATCTCTATGACATTTTTTATGGTTCTTTTAAGAAACAGGAAAATGAAACTCTACGTCAGTATCTGGAGATTGCCCCCAGAGAAGATTTCCAGGATATTCTGGACGCCATTGATGCGTTTCCGTTTTTTGAGAGCCGAAAATAACGGCTGTCAAAATAACTGCCAGCCACTCTCATTTCCCTGATGAATCTATAGTTCTATCTATAATATTTTTAATAGTTAGAGAGCAGAAGGCGGCTTCAGATATCATGCCCGTTGGGTACGAAACTTTGTTATACGGTCTTCAAGGGAAGAAAATAGCCGCCACTATTGCCAATAGTGACGGCCTGATGCTATAAAAGCATTAAATTTGTAAAATCCCTTTTAATTTCATATCCTAATCTGATATAATCAATCATGCAAACATTTGTTTGAAAGATTTTTAAAAATCTGATTTCTCAATAAAAAATCGGAGTAACAGGATTTGAACCTGCGACCTCTCGGCCCCCAGCCGAGCGCGCTACCAAGCTACGCCATACTCCGTACCTGATTATTATAGCAAAAGAACCTCCATTTGAAAAGTACTTTTGCAAAAAAAATCAAAAAAATATTACATTAAACTGCAAAGTCAAACAGCGACAGCTGATTGCTCTCCGGAAGGCTGCCTAAAAGTCCCAGATCCCCCATCAGGTCACAGATGGTCTTGCTGACCTTGGTCCGGTTCCTGAAATCCTCTCTGGACAAAAACGGCCCGTCCTTCACCGCGTCAACCACGCCCTCTGCCGCCTTGTCTCCCAACCCTTCAATGCTGCTTATGGACGGCATCAGCTTCCCGTCTATAATCTGGAATTCCTTCGCCTTGGCTGTATAGATATCAATGGGTGTAAAATCAAACCCTCTGGCATACATTTCCTGAACCACACGCATATCCCGCAGGGTATCCTGCTCCTTTTTCGACAGCGTATCCGCCCTCTTCTTATAATCCGCCAGGTAATATTCCAGCCGGTCTCTGCCCTGGCACATCAGCTCATAGCTGAAGGCACTGGCACGGATACTGAAAAAAGCCGCATAGTAAGCCAATGGATAAAACACCTTACAATAAGCAATCCGCCATGCCATCATAACATAAGCCGCCGCATGGGCCTTTGGGAACATGTATTTAATCTTTTTACAGGACTCAATATACCACTCCGGCACATCATGGGCCAGCATGGCCTCCTCCCACTCCGGCTTTAACCCCTTCCCCTTTCGCACCGACTCCATGATGGTAAAAGACAATCCCTCTTCCATCCCTTTCTGAATCAGATACACCATAATATCATCACGGCAGCAGATAGCCGTCTGAATGGTAGCCTGTCCGCTTAAAATCAAATCCTTGGCATTGCCCAGCCACACATCCGTACCATGGGCCAGTCCCGCAATTCTCACCAGGTCGGAAAAATACTTAGGCTTGGCATCTAAAAGCATCTGCATAGCGAAATCCGTTCCAAACTCCGGCACACCCAACGCCCCCAGAGGACAGCCGCCGATGTCGTCCGGCGTCAGCCCAAGGGCCGAAGTATCCTGAAACAGAGACATCACCTCTTTGGAATCCAGCGGGATATCCTTTACCGGATCCAGGCCTGTCAGATCCTGCAGCATACGGATCATGGTAGGATCATCATGCCCCAGAATATCAAGCTTTAACAGGTTGTGGTCAATGGAATGATAATCAAAATGAGTGGTTACCGTGGTGGTGGTCATGTCATTGGCCGGACGCTGTACCGGTGTAAAAGAATAGATCTCCTCTCCCACCGGAAGCACCACGATTCCTCCCGGATGCTGTCCTGTGGTCCTGCGGATGCCTACGCACCCCTGAACAATCCGGTTAATCTCACAGTTCCGCTTCCTGTCATCCCTCTCCTCGTAGTAACGCTTCACATATCCGTAAGCCGTCTTATCCGCCAGAGTACCGATGGTCCCTGCCCTAAAGGTCTGTCCCTTTCCGAAAATAACCTCCGTATAGTCATGGGCATGGCTCTGGTATTCGCCGGAAAAGTTTAAATCAATATCCGGTTCCTTATCTCCCTTAAATCCCAAAAACGTCTCAAAAGGAATGTCATGCCCGTCCTTTTTCATCAATGTCCCGCATTTCGGGCACGCCTTATCCGGCATATCGCACCCGGACATTCCCGAAAATTTTTTTACATCCTCAGAGTCAAACTCAGAATAATGGCACTGCGGACAATAGTAATGGGGGCTTAAGGGATTTACCTCCGTAATTCCGGACATGGTAGCCGCAAAGGATGACCCTACGGAACCTCTGGAACCTACCAGATATCCGTCCTCATTGGACTTCCACACCAGCTTCTGGGCAATAATATACA
>CAJUPP010000098.1 GCA_910588325.1 uncultured Hungatella sp. | reverse complement strand
TTGTCAATGATTTTCTGCTTTCCAAAACTTTTAGATAAGTTTTGTATTGTGAGGATGTTCATTGGTTCTTCTCCTTTCCAAAAACAAAGAGTGTCAATATTTTTTACCTCCTATATTTTATCATTTTAATAATATTACCATAATGATAATATTTGGTCAATAGGAAACCATACCCAATATGGGATGGTCATTTTATTTGTCTGTATTTTCTGCCGGAGATACGATTACACCTATGGTCCGTAACTTACGTTTTGAGTTAGGTTCATTGTTTTTTACTGTGCTGATTATCTGAGAAATGCTTGTTACAAGAGAAATCAATTCATCATCAGAGAGATAGAGTGGAGAAAGAGAAAATCCCGTCATATCTTTTTTGATATTAATATTGGGAGATTGACAATATTCTTGAAATTGCTTTGCAAACCCAAAGATATATTGCATGAAATACTGCATATAAAGTTCTCCGGAATTTTCCTCCACCATAGTTTCCATATTGCTGCTGATGTCGTATGCCAGTGAATACGTTTTTTCTACCGTACCGCGCACCTGTGTCTCTTCTACTACCTGCAAAATGCCGTCACTCAACATTTTTTTGAGATGCCGATATAGGGTAGCCTGAGGAATATCGTTATAGGTATCGGCTAAATGTTTCGCCGTTGCTTTCCCTTGCGAATGTATCTCCAGCAACAATTTACATTTTACCGGATTTGTAATGCAATCCATAAGTTTATCTGTCATCTTTCCCTCTCCTGTGTTGATATGTGAAAATATTATCATTTTGATACTAAAAAGTCAATGGGCGCCTGAACAATGCCTGTATCAGTATGATAGAGAAACAACCGGATTTTTCCTGTAAAGGCAAAAACACGCAGCAACAAATATAAATCTCTTGATATTTTTGCCGATGACATGATATACTATATTGCAGACTAGCGTATTTTTGATTCGATTTATGACGGAGGATAGCAAATGCGATACCTTTCAGTTGCAGAAATAGCGAAAAAATGGGATGTATCAGAGCGCAGCGTTAGAAATTACTGCGCCCAGGGGCGTGTGATTGGCGCATTCCTTACCGGCAAGACGTGGAACATTCCTGAAAATGCCGACAAACCGGAGCGTACCAACAAGCGAAAAGAAAAACCTATTACACTGTTGGATATTCTGAAAGAGCAGAAAGCGAGCAAATACTCCGGTGGCATTTACCATAAAACACAGATCGATTTGACATACAATTCCAACCATATCGAGGGCAGCCGTTTAACCCATGATCAGACCAGATATATTTTTGAGACCAATACCATCGGCGTAGAAAATGAAGTTCTTAATGTGGATGATGTGATCGAAACAGCCAATCACTTCCGCTGTATCGACATGATTATCGAGAACGCAAAAACAGTGTTGACAGAGACATTCATCAAGGAACTTCATCTGATCCTGAAGAACGCTACCAGCGATTCCAGAAAAGATTGGTTCGCTGTCGGTGATTACAAGAAACTGCCTAATGAGATTGGCGGTATGGATACCCCACTTCCGGAAGAAGTTGCCGATAAGATGAAAAGGTTGCTGACAAAATACAATGCCAGGGAAGAAAAAACTTTTGAGGATATTCTGGACTTCCATGTGAAGTTCGAACGGATTCATCCGTTCCAGGATGGTAACGGTCGTGTGGGCAGACTGATTATGTTTAAGGAGTGCCTGAAATATAATATCGTTCCATTCATCATTGAAGATAATCTGAAAATGTTCTATTACCGTGGATTGAAAGAATGGAACAATGAGAAGGGCTATCTGACAGATACCTGCCTGGCTGCACAGGATAAATATAAAGCATATTTGGATTATTTTAGGATTGAGTATTAAAAGCGTCAGACTTTCTATCTTTAGGCCTTTGAAGATAGAAAGTTCTGGCGCTATTTTTGTGATTTTGGGTTTGGAACGAATATTTTATAACCGCTCCACCGTCTGTCCGTCCCTCAGCTCATCCCGCCATTTTTCCAAAAGCCCGATTCCGTTAACCGCCTTTGTCCGGCTTTTCTTGATATATCCGTCCAGTTCTTCCGCCAGCTCCGTATTGCTGATTGGCAGCTCTTCTATCAGCTGCCGGATGTGATATACCGCCACACTGGAATCTCTGGCGCCCTCTGCCGCCAGAAGCCCCCTATAATCCGTCCATCCGCAGCGCTTCATCAGTCTCAGCCCCTCCACGGTCACCTCCTGCTTCATGGCCTTGTCATAAAAATAAGCTCCGTACTCTCCCTGCAGACTCTCCATATCCGGACGGTACAGCCGGGCAACCACCCCGTCATACCGGTTTCTATACACGGAATAATTATGTTTCCACTTTTTTTCATATTTCAAAGGACTGTTCATCAAAAGCCCATACCACCTGAAATCCAGACCTGCCTCCAACCTGTGTTTTATCCCATACTCACGATATACCGGACCGGAACTGACAGTATTTACCTCATAACAGCCCTTATCTTCATTATACTCCAGCCGTTCCAAAGCCCTGAAGATTCCCTCCATATCCCCGTTTTTTTTCGTCAGTTTTTCCTTCAGGCCCGGATTTAAATAGACCGACAGTTCTTCATAAGCCCTTTCCTTTGTCTCTGTCAAAAAAATCATAACGCCATAGGCCTCTGCAAATGGTTCCCTGTGTTCCTGATACATGGCTCCGGCTACATTACAGAGAGACGGATGGGGCTCCATAATCAGTGACCTTACAAGAACCTCCGGCACCTCCTCCGGTATCAGGCGGTATACCGTCTCATAACACTGACACAGCTTATGGGAATGTTTTCCTACGGCAGCAGACCAGAGAGCCAGCAGTTTTTGACGCCTCTCCTCCTTTTCTCCCTGACCGCCAGCCGTTCCCTTCCTCTTCCCTGACCGGCTTCCACTGCCTGCCGCCTGCTCCTGACTCCCGTCTTTGTGTTCTCCGTCTTTCCCGGCCTGAGCATCTTCCTTATACTCCTCTATCCACTGCCTTAAGGCATCCGCAATCATATCCGAAGCCCAGTCCTTTGTCGTATTCGCCAGATAGGAAGCCGTCTGCGCCGGTTTCTTTTTCATTGCCTGCCCCCAGTACGCCTGACTGTCCGATCCATCCATAAAAGACAATGCATACAAAACCTGTTCCTTCATCTTACCTGTCTCTGTCTTCAAAAGATCCAGAAGCAGCTGTTCATTATCCTTTTCATGGCGCAGTGCCCGGATAGCTGCCTCTTTCACTTCTTTGCTGATACCTGCCTGCCCGCTGCTTCCATCCGCCAGCAGCTTACGGTAAAACTCATTCTCCCCACCTGCTGCCACCGCATCGATAACCTGAAGCCTTCTGGCCATGTCCCGCTTTCCATCCGGCTTAAATCCATGTTTCACCAGAGGAATAACATCCGTTCCCTTTTCCTCCAGCCACCTCTGCACCATATCGGCCATATCCCCATAGCTGTCCCCCAGGGCCTGAACCATCAAAGATTCAATCCGATAATCCTGAAACAATTCCGGCACCGCATCATAAGCATCCCGGACAGCCGCATACCTTCCGCCTCCGGTTCCTCTGAAAGCCTCCACCACAGGAGCCATAACACTGTAGGGAAAGTTTTTGTATCCTCCATTTTTCCACTTCTTCCCGGCTGCCGATTCCTCCTTCTCCTGCCTGTCCATTTCTGCCCACCCAATTTCTCCCTCCGTCTGAAGACTTCCCTGGGTAGAGCACACCGCATCCACCAAAGACAGAGTATCCAGCAAAAGCCCTTCCCGATCCTCACACTCTTCACTTACCAGCTTTTGGGAAGAAACATAAATTTTTTTAAATACCGGAGAAACAGCCGCCAGAGGCGCTGTCTGTTCTACAGCCCGTTTCAGCCGAAAATCCTCCTGGATCAGATTCACTCCGGCAATCACCGCTGCCTCCAGCCGTTCCTTTAATTCATAAACCGCACTCAGATTCATACACTGTCCCCTCCTTAATACAGCAGACGGATAATTCCCTGATCTGTCACCACACTAAGAGGCGCCATACACATAGAATGATCCTTAGAGTCATAATATACCAGCCCAAACAGTACCTGATTTTTCAGCAATTCTCTATCCGGAACTTTTAAAAGCATTTCCAGACAGGCCCGCTCTTCCTCACTCCTCCCCCGAAGCTTTAGCCGTTTCCCATTTTGGTCTTCCATCACCACACTGATCTTATCCTCTGTCTTCACCATACCAATCTGTCGGTAAGCCACCATCATGGCACAGAAATCCTCCGACAGAATATTCTTAATCTGATTCTTAGCCGTCTTCACCGCCCCGGTAATCTCCGGGCAGGCCATGGCTTTCACCTGCTTATAAATCTCTTCACCCGGCTCCTTATACTCCGCTGCCTCCCATCGCACTCTTCTGTTTTGCTCCCCCGGGTAATAGGAAAGCACCGGTATCTGAAGCAAGGCAAAACAGGAATCCTCCTGCTTTATGTATTTCAATGCCTTCACCGGACGGTAATTACAGGTTCGGAAAATTTCCCCCGTATCCACATCCGTCCAATATCCCAGGTCAATATACTCCTTCCCCGCTTCCCGGTACACCACCTGAAAGGACAGCTGCAGAAGACGGGCATTCTCCTTTTTCAGCCCCAGTGCATTCAGCTGATCCAGTTTCCAGATACCTCCCAGTTCCTCATAAAGTATATCATCATCCGCCTCCGGCGTATCTTTTTCCAGTTTTTCAGTCAGATAAGTTCCTGCCTTCCTGCACAGTCCCCGCAGTTTTTTCAGCACCTCCACCGCTGCCTTATAATGCTTCACATCCTGATCCTTCTGAAATGCCTCCATCTCCAGAATCAACTGATTCAAATACAATTGAGGCCCCGGCAGATAATAATCTCCCAATTGCTTCGCCAAATCCCGATACGTCTTCAAAGACACGCTTCCCATGGTGGCAAGCCCCGACCGCATCAGCCCATGAACCAAATCCTCTGTCATCTTTAGTCCTTCCAACTGCTTCTTTATCTTTTTAGATTTTGCAGCCTTGCCGGCCTTCTGGCGCCTGGCCGCTGCTTTCGCCGCCTCTGCTCCTTCCTTCCCTTCTGAATCTTCCGTTTTACCTCCATCTGCGGCTTCTTTCGCCGCCTCCGTTTTCTTCGCCTTCTTCTCCCGTTTCTTCAAAATGTCCTCCGGAATCTCCCCAATTGCAAACTCTTTTTTCAGGGAAATTTCAAATAACAACCCAAGGCTGTGTTTACACGGAAACTGCCTGCTGGGACAGCTGCACCGAAACACCGGCGAAGCCTCATCCACAAAATCTGCCGACACCACATAATTGACCTTCCCGCTTCCCTTGCACTCCCCCATATAAAAGGTATCATCCTCAGAGCGCATACGGGACACAAACCCTCCGCCAGAAGAAATTTTTCTGGCGTTGGCTACTGCATTGGGATTCGGCGAATAAGCAATAATCTGCTGTTGTGTAATCGTCCTCATAGTTTTCCCATCCTCCTCAAAAATCATATTATAACTATCATATCACCATTCTTCTTTGCAAGCCACTACTAAATTTCTGTGAAAACCCTTTGACTCCCGGTAAAAATCCTCGTATAATAGCCATGAAGTAAAAACTTGTCAATATACGAGGAGGTTTCTTATGAAATTTTATAATCAGAAATTTACTCTGGACTACCCCGTATCAATCTCTCCCGTGGCGGAAATCGCAGGTTTTCCCGTCTGTCCCGGCCTGTTTGACGTAAATGGCGCCATGTGTCTCTCAGACGGCGTAAATTTTACTATCCACACCCACCACGGAACCTACTGCGAACTTCTGCTGTTCCGCCACAGAGAAGAAGAACCCTATGCCGTTCTTCCTTTTCCTGATGCCTATAAAATCGGCGATGTCTATTCCATGATCGTATTCGGTCTGAATATCGAGGAGTTTGAATATGCATACCGGATTGACGGTCCTTACCAGCCTGAAAAAGGCCTGTTATTTAATAAACGAAATATTCTGTTAGATCCTTACGCCAGAGCAGTTGCCAGCCAGCGTGTGTGGGGCGAGAAAAAAAGTGGTTCCTATCTGGCCCGTGTGGTAAAAAATACCTTCGATTGGGGGGACGCCCCTCAATCCTCCCGCGAGCTCAGCGAGCTGATTATCTATGAGCTCCACATAAGAGGCTACACCCGCCATGAATCCTCCGGAGTCACTCACAGAGGCACTTTCTCCGGCTTAAAAGAAAAGATTCCTTATTTAAAAGAGCTGGGAATCAACGCAGTAGAGATGATGCCAGTCTTCGAGTTTGATGAAACCATGAACTCCCGGACCGTAGACGGCAAGGTTCTCTTAGAATACTGGGGCTACAACTCCGTAGGATTTTTTGCCCCCAACACCAGCTATGCCTCCTCCCCGGAATACAACGAGGAGGGAAATGAATTAAAAGAACTAATCAAGGCACTCCATGACAATGGAATCGAGGTCATTCTGGATGTGGTGTTCAATCACACTGCCGAGGGCAACGAGCTGGGCCCTACCTTCTGTTTTAAAGGATTCGACAACAAGATCTACTATATGCTGACCCCCAACGGGAATTATTATAATTTCAGCGGATGCGGCAATACTTTAAACTGCAATCATCCCATTGTCCAGCAGCTGATTTTAGAATGCCTCCGCTACTGGACCGTCAGCTACCGTGTAGACGGATTTCGGTTTGACCTAGCCAGTATTCTGGGAAGAAATGAGGACGGCTCTCCCATGAACAACCCTCCTCTGCTGCGAAGCCTGGCCTACGACCCGGTATTAAGCAGAGTGAAATTAATCGCCGAGGCCTGGGACGCCGGCGGCATGTACCAGGTAGGGCATTTTCCCGCCAGCAAACGGTGGGCGGAATGGAACGGACGGTACCGGGATGCCCTTCGAAGCTTTTTGAAAGGGGACAGCTGGGAGGTGCAGGCCGCTGCCTGGAGCATCGCCGGATCCGGTGATTTGTACGGCGGGTATTTTGACGATCACGGCGATTATGCCGGGTACAATTCCTGCGTAAATTTTTTAACCTGCCATGACGGCTTTACCCTTTACGATCTGTACTCCTACAATCAAAAGCATAATGAAGCCAACGGCTGGAACAATACGGACGGTTCTGACGACAACCGCAGCTGGAACTGTGGAATAGAAGGCGATACGGACGATCCCCAGGTGCTGAGCCTGCGTTTCCGCATGATCCGCAATGCCTGCGCCGTGCTGATGTGCAGCCGGGGTACGCCAATGTTCCTGGCCGGAGACGAGTTCGGCAACACCCAGTACGGCAACAACAACGGCTACTGCCAGGACAACGAGATCTCCTGGCTGGATTGGAACCTTCTTGAAAAAAACAGGGATTTATTTGAATTTTTCAAATTTATGATACACTACCGGTACCACCATCCGGTTATCCGCAAAAAACTTCCTGATGCAGTCTGCGGAATGGATCCCATCCACGTCCACGACCTAATGGCGAAAAAGGAGAGCATCTCCAGAGATGCCAGAACATTTTCCATCAGTTTCAGCGGATATGACGAAGAAAAAGGCCATGATGATATCATCTATATCTCTATCAACAGCCATTGGGAAGATGTTGCCATCACCCTTCCTGCCCTTAACAACCGCGGCGCATGGTATTTAAGCGTCAATACTTACGGTGACGGACAGGGACGTTATTTCTACAATGAAAACGAAGAGGTGCGGATTGACGGTTCTTTTATCCTGCGCCCCCGTTCTGTGGCAGTATTCACCGGACGGCCATATTAAGAGTGCATATCAACACACAAGGAGGACATTTCTATGCCAAAAAGAACTGATATCCACAAAGTACTGATCATCGGGTCCGGCCCTATCATCATCGGCCAGGCCTGTGAGTTCGACTATTCCGGCACTCAGGCCTGTAAGGCTCTGCGGAAATTAGGTTATGAAATCGTACTGGTTAACTCCAACCCCGCAACCATCATGACAGATCCTGAGACTGCAGATGTCACCTATATTGAACCGCTGAATGTAGAACGTCTGGAACAGATTATTGCCAAGGAGCGGCCGGATGCCCTGCTTCCCAACCTGGGCGGCCAGTCCGGTCTGAATCTGTGTTCCGAATTGTACAAGGAAGGGATTCTGGATAAATATCACGTACAGGTCATCGGTGTCCAGGTAGATGCCATCGAGCGGGGCGAGGACCGAATTGAGTTTAAAAAGGCCATGAATGCTCTGGGTATCGAAATGGCCCGAAGCGAAGTGGCATATTCCGTAGAGCAGGCTCTGGAAATCGCGGACCATTTAGGCTATCCGGTGGTCCTCCGTCCCGCTTACACCATGGGCGGCGCCGGCGGCGGCCTGGTTTACAACCGCGAGGAATTAAAGGTCATCTGTGCCAGAGGCCTCCAGGCCAGCCTGGTGGGGCAGGTTCTGGTAGAAGAATCCATCCTTGGATGGGAGGAGCTGGAGCTGGAAGTCGTACGCGACTGTGAAGGCAACATGATTACCGTATGCTTCATCGAAAATATTGACCCCTTAGGTGTCCACACCGGAGACTCCTTCTGTTCCGCCCCTATGCTGACAATTTCAGAAGAATGTCAGAAACGGCTTCAGGAACAGGCCTACCGGATTGTAGATTCCGTTCAGGTCATCGGCGGCACCAATGTACAGTTTGCCCACGACCCGGCAAGCGATCGGATCATTGTTATTGAGATTAACCCCCGTACCTCCCGTTCCTCTGCCCTGGCCTCCAAGGCTACCGGTTTCCCCATTGCCCTGATCTCCGCCATGCTGGCTGCCGGCCTGACCTTAAAAGATATCCCCTGCGGCAAATACGGCACTCTGGACAAGTACGTGCCTGACGGCGATTACGTGGTAATCAAGTTCGCCCGCTGGGCCTTCGAGAAATTCAAAGGCGTGGAGGACAAGCTGGGAACCCAGATGAGGGCCGTAGGCGAGGTTATGAGTATCGGAAAAACTTACAAAGAAGCCTTCCAGAAAGCCATCCGCAGCCTGGAAACAGGGCGTTACGGCCTGGGCCATGCCAAAGATTTTGATACCAGAACAAAAGAACAGCTTCTGAAAATGCTGATCACTCCTTCCAGCGAGCGCCATTTCATCATGTATGAGGCTTTAAGAAAAGGGGCCTCCATAGAAGAGATTCATCAGATTACCAAGGTAAAAACCTGGTTTATTGAACAGATGAAAGAACTGGTAGAGGAAGAGGAAGAACTGTTAACCTGCCGCGGCTCTCTGCCCTCTGACGAAATGCTGACAGCTGCCAAAAAAGACGGCTTCTCCGATAAGTATTTAAGCCAGCTTTTAGAGATACCGGAAGACCAAATCCGTGACCGCCGCATCCAATTAGGCGTAGAAGAAGCCTGGGAGGGCGTCCATGTAAGCGGCACCAAAGACAGCGCTTACTATTACTCCACTTACAACGCTGCCGACAAGAATCCGGTCCGCACAGACAAGCCTAAAATCATGATCCTGGGCGGCGGTCCCAATCGAATCGGTCAGGGTATTGAATTCGACTACTGCTGCGTTCACGCTTCTTTGGCGCTTAAAAAAATGGGCTTCGAGACCATTATCGTCAACTGCAATCCGGAAACCGTGTCCACAGACTACGACACCTCCGA
>CAJUPP010000097.1 GCA_910588325.1 uncultured Hungatella sp. | reverse complement strand
TCTGGATTGTGCTTTTCCTTTCCTCTTTTGATTACCTCTAATTCGCCGTGACCTGGTTCCTTCCAAGAGACGGTATGATATTTCCAAAGATTGTCCATGATATGGCAGAGAAATTCGGAATTGATGAGAGCCGGGTTTACCTTACTGGATTTTCCAATGGAGGAATGATGGTGAGGGAGACGGCCGTCAGGTATCCGGAAGTATTTGCAGCATTTTCCTCCTGGAATGCTCCTGTTGGAAATACAGGGGCAATGATGAAAGAGGATTCCAGTGTCATGGCCCCGGAATATGACGGGGAGTTTACGGAAATCCTGAACCGGTTTCTGGAAAGCGGATATGAGATGCCCTGCAGTTTTATTTTTGGAGATAAGGACAGTGGAGCGGTTATGGAAAAGGACCTGATGATTAAGCCTATGGTTCAGGCAAATCGCTGCGTCTCCATGGTATGTGAAGATAAGGAAGGGCACATTGCAACGTATTACAAAAATGTTCAGGGGAATACCATGGTTGCCGTCACGGTGATGAAGGATATGCCTCATGGAGCAATCCGGGAGGAAAGTCGGTTTACCTGGCAGTTTCTGAAACAATTTCATCGAAAAGCTGGTGTCTTGTCTCATTTCGCCAAAAGCGGGCAAGACCTGGATCGTCCATAAGAAAATTTGTAAAGCGACATAAGGAGGAAAGATTATGCTTATTCCCATATTGTTGTTTATTGTTGGTTTAGTATGTCTGATTAAGGGCGGAGACTGGTTTGTGGACGGTTCCACGGGGATCGCCCGCAAATTCCACCTGCCGGAACTTTTAATCGGAGCCACAGTGGTTTCCATCGGTACGACTCTTCCGGAGGTTATGGTATCTACCACATCGGCTCTTACGGGGCATGGAGAGATTGCCTACGGCAACGCTATCGGTTCCATTATCTGCAACACTGCTTTGATTGCTGCCATTACCATTACGGTAAAGCAGGGCCCGGTGAATAAAAAGACCCTTAAGACTCCGGTTTTGTTCTTCTTTACCGCCGCAATCATCTATGCAGCAGTGGCCTATTTTACCGGCTATTTCAGCAGAATCGTCGGATTTGTTATGCTGGGAATGTTCATCGCGTACATGGTGGCCAATGTCCTGCAGATGAAAAACAATCCTTCGGAGGAAGAAGAGGAAGGGGCAGAAAGTTCTATCACCAAACATATGGTTTTTCTGGTAATCGGAGCCATATTAATAGCCGTGGGAGCCAATCTTCTGGTAAACAACGGAACCTTGATTGCCCAGGGGCTGGGAGTGCCGGAATCCGTAATCGCCCTTACCTTTGTGGCCCTTGGCACCTCTCTTCCGGAACTGGTGACGGCTATTACTTCCCTTGTGAAAGGACATGGAGCTCTTTCCCTGGGAAATGTTATCGGCGCCAATGTATTTAACCTGGTATTAGTATCCGGTGTTTCGGTTACCCTGTCTCCGTTCAGCGTTCCCCAAAATTCCGTGCTGTTTGGACATAATGCGTCTTTCGTGCTGGATATTCCGGTTATGTTTGCAGTAATGCTTTTGATGACCGTACCGGCGCTGGTTCGGGGAAAATTATCCAGAATACAGGGAATTGGGCTTTTGCTGATCTATGCGGTATTCTGCACCATCCAGTTTACGCTCTAGACGAACTGAAGTAAACGAGAGGAAGGAACCATTATGATCATTGATTCGATCCGTAATATTATGAAATATGAGGCTTTGCTTCCCAACCTGAAGGCAGGGATGGAGGCAGTACGCGGCCTGACAAAATTAGAGACAGGGCGGTATGAATTTCCGGGAGGATATTTTATGGTCCAGAAAGGCGCCACACGCCCTATTGAAGAAGGGACCTTTGAAGCCCACAGAAAGTACATTGACGTGCAGATTCTGATGGAGGGCAGCGAGAAAGTGGCGTGGGAGGATATCCGCAATCTGGTAACCGTGGTTCCCTATAATTCGGAAAAGGATGCACAGCGCCTTACGGGAAACAAAGAGCATGTGATGAAGATTACAAAAGATATGTTTTATGCTGCTTTTCCTGAGGACGGCCATCAGCCGGTGGCGCATACGAAAGACGAGCAGAGTTTTACCAAGATTGTGATGAAGCTTCCGGTAGAATGACGGGGGCATGAGGCACCAGACAGATTATATTACAAAAGGAAAGAACATCTATCAGAAATGGTAGGTGTTTTTTGGGGAAAGGGGATTTTATTTATCTGTAAAAAGAGGCTGTGAAAAATAACTTTTCAGAATCCCAAAGTATTGATAAAGAAACATTAAAATATTATAATAGCACTTAACAGAACAGAGCGGGCAAGATTTGCAGGCTGTCAAAAAACAGAAGGAGGCTTTTATGGGAAAGACCAAAAAGTATTTCTATGATTATGAGCAATACGAGGAAGGGAAAAATTCGGTTTCCATGATTCAGGAGATTTTGGAGGATCCGGAATTTCCGCAGGTGACGGAACTGGTTATCGGCTGTTGGGGAAGCCCGTATGAGGAGGACTGCCAGGATATCCTGGATGGGATTGTAGACCATGGGGAGCGGTTTTCCCATGTAGAGAAGCTGTTTGTGGGAGATATGGACTATGAGGAATGTGAGGTTTCATGGATTATTCAGGGCAATTATCAAGCGCTATGGAAGGCCATGCCTCAGCTGAAGGAACTGACCATTAAGGGAAGTACGGATCTGGTGCTGGGGGATATAAACCATGATAACCTGGAGGCTTTGACTATCATCTGCGGCGGGCTTCCGGAATCGGTTATAGAGTCTATCCAGAATGCTAAATTGCCTAATTTAAGAAAGCTGGTTCTTTACATAGGGATTGAGAACTATGGTTTTGACGGCAATGCGGACAGTGTGAAGGCGCTTCTGGAACAGTCTGATTTTCCTAAGCTGGAATATCTGGGAATCGAAGACAGCGAGATACAGGATGAACTGACGGAAGTAGTCCTGGACAGCAAATATATGAAACAGATCCACACCCTGGATCTGGCCAACGGCACCCTGACGGACAAAGGCGGAAAACGGTTGTTAGAGAGACTTCCTGAGTATCCCAACATAAAGAATCTGGATGTTCACTATCACTACATGTCCGAGAATATGGTAGAGAAATTGGAAACTCTGCCTGTAAAGATTGATGCATCAGAATCCAACGAACCAGAGACGTATCATGGCGAGATCTGGATGAATGCCATGTTAACCGAATGAGGCAGGCGGTTCTTCTGGGGAATCCGGGAACAAAGCGTACTCTGTACCTGGAAAAGGAGGCAAAGAAACTTCAGGCGCCAATCTCTTTATTAGATTGGAAACAGTTGAAAGACCAGCACCATGTTTCGGGAGAGTGGAGGGGACAAGAGATTTTTTTAAAAATCGATCCGCCTGTCTGGGACAGCTGTTCTCTGGAGGAACTGGATTCTTTGACACAGGAGTATAAGGTAGAGCTTAAGGCCCTGGAAAGCCTGGGGGAGCGGGGAAGGCTATGGTTTCTCAACCGCCCCCAGGCCATCTGGCAGCTTTTAGATAAGAGAGAATGTAAAAGTAAGCTAAAAACATTGGGAATCGCTGTGACAGAAGCCCTGGAGGAACCGGTGGACACAGGGGAATCGCTTTTAAAAGCCATGGAAATCCATCATGTTCCTCAGGTTTTTATAAAACCGGTGAGAGGGTCCGGCGCGGCCGGGATTGCTGCTTTCCGCTGGCAGAGAAAGACCGGAAGGATGATGCTCTATACCTGCGGGATGGAGGATCCTGAGACAGGCTGTCTGGTGAATACCAAGAGGTTGCGGTGTTTTACGGACAGAGAACAGGTGATGTCCTTTCTCAACCGGCTGTTTCAGTTAGACTGTATCGTAGAACGCTGGTATGCCAAGGCACAGTATCAGGGGTTTTCTTACGATCTGCGGGCAGTGATTCAGGATGGGCAGATGGACTTTATGCTGGCCAGACTTTCCAAAGGGCCTGTTACCAATCTGCATCTGAACAATCACCCTTTAAATGCTTTGGAACTGAAGCTTCCCCTCTCCGTTCTGGAAGAGATAGAAGACCTGTGCAGGAGAGCGGCAGAGAGCTATGAGGGATTGAGGAGCGTGGGGGTTGACGTTCTGCTGGAAAATGGAAGCCTGCGGCCCAGGGTCATCGAGATGAACGGACAGGGCGATTTGATTTATCAGGATATTTACCATGAAAATAGAATTTACCGCCATCAGGCGGAGATGATGAAGAGGTGGCTGTGTGGAAGAGTATAAAGAAGAAGCCATGAGCAATGAGAAGGTTACAAAAAATATGGAGAAAGGGGTGGCAGAAGAAGTCCCCTTCCGTATTTTTACATCTTCAGGAAAGAGAGAGAAACCTTCCGTAGATATGAATCAGGTGGTGAACACCCAGGATATTCTGTTTATCTGCCTGGACACCCTCAGGTATGATGTGGCTCTCAGTGAAGAGGAAAAGGGAAACACGCCTGTGCTGAATCAGTATGGCTCGTGGGAAAAGCGCCAGGCTCCGGGAAATTTTACATATCCCTCCCATCATGCCATGTTTGCCGGTTTTCTTCCATGCAGATTTGATGCCAGGAATCTTGCAGATAGAGAGATGCTGTTTTTTCCAAAACAGATCGGTATGGGAGGCAGGGCTTTTGAGGGTAGTTATGCATTCAAAGGCAGCACTATTATGGAAGGGCTGGAGAAAGTAGGGTATGATACCTGGTGTGTAGGGGGTGTGGCTTTTTTTGATAAGCGCTCAGATCTGGGAAAAGTTTTCCCGGGATATTTTAACAAAAGTTATTGGAACCCCTCCTTTGGATGTGCAGTAAAAAACAGTACCGGAAACCAGGTGGATTTTCTGCTGAAAAAAATAGAGAAGGCGGAGGAAGACAAGAGAATTTTTTTGTATTTGAATGTTGATGCCATTCATTATCCCAATTATTTTTATCTGGAAGGCGCCAGGCAGGACAGTGTGAAGAGCCATGGAGCGGCTTTGCGATATGTGGACAAAGAACTGGGGCGGCTGTTTGAAGGATGGAGAAAAAAGCGGGGAGGTGCATTTGTGATCTGCTGTTCGGATCACGGCACCTGCTATGGGGAAGATGGTTGCCAGTTTCATGGTATCAATCACTTAATGGTCAATACAGTTCCTTATAAACATTTTTTCCTGTAAGGTACTTAAAGAAGAGGCAAGATGGAAAATATCTATATTCAGTATATGTACAGTTACCCCCATAAGACAGCCTACCGCTCCCTGGAAGGAGTGGATTTAAAGGATTATGGAGAGTATTTAAAGGGAAAGGGCCATGGGCTTTACCTCCATATTCCTTTCTGCCAGACAAAATGCGGGTATTGTAACCTGTTTTCTGTGACAGGTCAGAGCAAAGAGGCTGTGGACCGATATCTGGATGGGGTGGAGGTACAGATAAAACAGTATAGGGAGATGCTGACTGCGGCTGGGACCGAATTTTCCTGTTTTACCATAGGAGGAGGAACACCGCTTATTCTGTCAGGTGAACAGTTAGAGCGCATGTTCGCCATGGTGGAAGGCAATCTGGTTTTGGAACGGAATCCGGAGATTGTCATAGAAACTGCCCCCAATCAGACCACAAAAGAGAAACTGGAATTGTTAAAAAGGCGGGGAGTCACCAGGGTCAGCATGGGGATTCAAAGCTTTCAGGAGGAAGAGCTGAAAACCCTGAGACGAAGCCATAGTGCCGGCCAGGCAAGGAAGGCACTGCAGCTGCTAAAGGGGTTTGATTTCTCCTGTGTGAATCTTGATTTTATTTATGGGATTCCAGGTCAGACCAGAGAAACGCTTCTGGAATCTTTAAGAGAGGCAGCTGCCTGGGGAGCGGATGAAATCTTTCTCTACCCGCTTTATGTGAAACATGGGGCGGGACTTTTAAAGGACATGAGAGAAGGGATGGTTTTAGAGCCAAAGGAAGCAGTGAAAGAGTATGAGACAGGGGCCGGATATCTTATGGATATGGGATATCGTCAGGATTCCATGCGTCGTTTTGTGAGGAAGGGAGCAGAGACGAGGAAATTCTCCGACTGTGGTTTCGGTACTTCTCTGGCGCTTGGCTGCGGGGGGAGAAGTTATCTGGGAAGCTTACATTTCTGCACGCCCTATGCCATTACAAAGACGGATTGTATAAAAGAACTGGAGCGTTTTGAGAATACCAGGGACTTTACGAAGATTACCCATGGGATTTTTTTGTCTGAGGAAGAAAGAAAGCGGCGTTATGTGATTCGCCATTTGCTGATACGCCCGGGTATTCCGGAAAACATGTATAAACAGTTTTTTGGAACGGAAATTTTAAGGGATTTTCCGATTCTGGAGACATGGATCAGAGAGGGCTTCTTAAACCGGGACCATGGATTTCTGACTCTGACCGATGAGGGAATGAAACGTTCTGACAGTTTGGGACCGAAGCTGATTTCGCCTGAGATAAGGAAGAGGATGGATGAATGGGATGAACGCCATGGGGAAAACCATGATTCTGTACAGAGGCAGCTTAAAAAGCTGTAATTACCACTGCAGTTACTGCCCCTTTTCAAAACACAGAGGAATAAAGGCAGAGTACGATAAAGACAGGAGCCAGTGGGAAAGCTTCGTAGATCGTCTGGCTGAGCCTGTGGAGAGAGGCCGGGGACCGGGTGCTCTTATGATTGTCCCTTATGGGGAGGCGCTGATTCACAGCTGGTACTGGGAGGGGCTGGGACGTCTTTCCGCTTTGAACGGTATGGAAGCTTTGGGAGCCCAGACGAATTTAAGTTTTCCTGTGGAACGGTTTCTTGATGTGTACCAGAAGGCAGGGGGGAAGAAGGAGAAACTCCGTCTGTGGGCAACATTTCATCCGGAGATGACAGAGGCGGAAAGCTTTGTAGAGACGTGTAAGCATCTTTTGGAGAAGGGAGTTTCTCTCTGCGCAGGCGCTGTGGGAGTTCCTGGAAATCTGCCTGGGATTCGGCGGCTGAGAGAGATGCTGCCCGAGGATATCTATCTTTGGATCAATAAAATGGATGGGCTGAGACGGCCGTATACCCAAAAGGAGCGGGAGGCCTTTGAGGAGATTGACCCGTTCTTTAGGCGGGAACTGGTACCGGTAAAGGCAGAACCTGACCGATGCAGAGGAAGGATTTTCGTAGAAGGGGACGGAAAAGTTCACAACTGCAATATCAGCCCGGTGAGGAAGGAAAATTGGTATGACTGTTTTTTGGAACAGGAGAGGTGTTCTGCAAAAGAGACGATAGGGTCTGTAAAAGAGGCTGTGTGCTTTCCGGAGGAGCCTGTATGCAGCCGAAGGCTGTGTTCCTGTTATCTGGCATACGGCGGACGGTCTGATGTGACCAGCCGTCTCCTTTTTGGAGAGTATCCTTTATTCCGAATTCCCAGAGCCGTGAAAGCAGTGTTTCTTGATATTGACGGAACACTGGTTTGGAAGAGAAAGGGGAGGAGCGGCGAACAGAGCACGGAGGAGATATCAGAGCTTACAAAGGTGGATCTGGAGATTTTGAAAGGAAGAGGTACCTCCCTGTTTTTTGCTACTGCGCTGCCCTATGAGGCTGCATTAAAAAGGTGTAAGGAAATCCGGTGTTTGTTTGACGGAGGAGTCTTTGGCGGCGGAGGTTATGTCATATGGAGGGGAAAGGAGGAAACCAGGCAGAAGCTGTATCCCATAAAGGAGGAATGGTGCCAGTCTCTGAAAAAGCTGGGAAGGAATCTGGGGTGCCGGGTCCTTCTGTACAGAAGAGAAGGGAGAATCTATAAAATCACGTTCCTGCGTCCCAAGGGAAAGGAATGGGGAGAGGACGAGGTCAAGCAGGCTGCCGCCTGGTGCCGGTACCGATGTGAAAATCAGATACGAGTTTTGGCAGAGAATCATTGTCTGGAGATGGTGGCAGCAGGCGCGAACAAAGCGGAGGGTGTGAAACTTTTGTGTAGCTGGCTGAAGATCTCTTTGGCAGATGTCCTGGCAGCAGGGGACTCAGCAGAGGATGAAGAGATGGTAGAGATGTGCGGGTTACAGTTCACTCCATGACGAATCACTCTGCTGATTCGTTATGAGCCAATACAGTTACGGGGGGCCAAAGCATACGCCCCATCGCCGCAGGCGATTTCAAATGGGCATATGCTGTTACGTTCACAGGGTATCTGTGAACGTAACATGTGCGGGAATAGGGAAGCAAAGATGGCAAGACAAAATGCTTGCCAGATAAACCTATTGGTGATAAAATAAATAAAATATGCACATAAGGGTGCCAAAAGTATGAAAGCAGAGTAGAAAAGGAGTGTTTATTACATGTCAGGACATTCAAAGTTTGCCAATATCAAGCATAAAAAAGAGAGAAATGACGCAGCTAAGGGCAAGATTTTCACGGTTATCGGGCGTGAGATTGCCGTTGCCGTGAAGGAGGGCGGGCCGGATCCGGCCAACAACAGCAAGCTGCGCGATGTCATTGCCAAGGCCAAAGCCAACAACATGCCCAACGATACCATTGACCGGGGCATTAAGAAGGCAGCCGGAGATGCCAATTCCGTCAATTACGAAGTTTTGACCTATGAAGGATACGGCCCAGGCGGCGTAGCCATCATTGTAGACACCTTGACAGACAACAAGAACCGTACTGCGGCTAACGTAAGAAGCGCGTTTACCAAGGGCGGCGGCAATGTAGGCGCTCAGGGAAGCGTATCCTACATGTTTGACAAGAAAGGCCAGATTATCATCGACAAGGAAGAGTGCGACATGGACCCGGATGATTTGATGATGACAGCCCTGGATGCAGGGGCAGAGGATTTTGCCGAGGAAGAGGACAGCTACGAGGTTTATACGGCGCCGGATGATTTCAGCACAGTCCGCGAGGCGCTGGAGAAGGCGGGCATTCCCATGATGCAGGCAGATGTGACCATGATTCCTCAGACATGGACGGAAGTGACCGACGAGGACACCGTAAAGAAGCTGAACCGGATTCTGGATCTTCTGGATGACGACGATGACGTGCAGGCAGTTTATCATAACTGGGATGAGTAACCGTACATTTTTCAGATAGGGAGGGTAAGTCCATGTATATAACTTGTTTGGATTTGGAAGGAGTTTTGGTACCGGAGATATGGATTGCATTTTCCAAGGCAAGCGGTATACCGGAACTGAAACGCACCACCCGGGATGAGCCGGATTATGATAAGCTGATGCGGTGGCGTCTCGGTATTTTAAAGGAACATCATCTGGGGCTTAAGGAGATTCAGGAGACCATAGCAACCATTGAGCCTCTTCCCGGTGCAAAGGAGTTTTTGGATGAGCTTCGCTCCTTTACCCAGGTAATCATCATCAGCGATACCTTCACCCAGTTTGCACAGCCTCTGATGAAGAAGCTGGGATGGCCCACGATTTTCTGCAATACCCTGGAAGTGGCGCCGGACGGCGAGATTACCGGTTTTCGCATGCGCACCAAGGAGTCCAAACTGGCTACGGTAAAGGCGCTTCAGTCTGTGGGCTATGACACCATTGCCAGCGGCGACAGCTACAATGATTTGGGAATGATAAAAGCCAGCAAGGCAGGATTTCTATTCCGCAGTACAGATAAAATCAAGGCGGATTATCCCCAGTTTCCGGCTTTTGAGGAGTATGGGGAGCTGCTGGCGGCAATAAAAGGTGCTATGTGTTTGTGAAGACAAGCAGGAGACTTTTCTTATTTAGAATATGTGTCCGATAACATCGGAATATGTGAAAATTGAATGTATTGATTCAAATGCCAAGGTGCCGGTTCGAGTAAATGGTGTTTTGGAGAAGAAATTGAAAGAAAAGGCCAGTAAAGTATTAACAATTCAGAGAAAAGGTTCAAATCTTATATTTCCGGATGTGTTAGCAATCGAAAGTAAGTTAATTAGTAAAGAGACAGCAAAGATTAAAATGTAAGTGATAATTCCTGATATAGTCATCCGGTATGTGATACCTTGTTAAAGATTTATAGAGCCTATCAGCTGATGTTTGATAGGCTTTTTTATAGTGATATATATTCTAAATGACTTCTTAATCACGAGATTTTCTCATGGTTAGTGAAGGAATCTCCGGAACCCGGTCCGACTATCCCGGATTCATCGCCATGATGGAGGAAGTGGAGGCCGGGAACGTGGAGGCAATCACCATCAAGGATGATTGTGTTATTTTAGAACTAAACGCAGAACCGTCTACCAGATAGATATATCCAGATTGTAAAATTCAATGAAGGAGGTTGCGCTTTGTATGTTGGCGGCTGGCAAATATGCTTTAGAGGAAATCGTTAATATTTCAGGAC
>CAJUPP010000096.1:3292-10662 GCA_910588325.1 uncultured Hungatella sp. | reverse complement strand
ATTACCTCTGGTATCATCACCATAGGGCAGATTATTACAGGCGCCCTGGCGGCTTATGCATTTTCCATGATGAAGTTCAGAGGAAGGAATATTCTGTTTTTGGTTATGCTGTCCACCATGATGATTCCCAGCCAGGCAATCATCATTGCAAACTACTTAACCATCTGTGACTGGGGGCTTAAGAATACATACACGGCTCTGGTTCTTCCCAACATGGCGACGGCATTTGCTGTGTTCAACATGAGGCAGGCGTTTTTGCAGCTCCCTATGGAGATTAAGGAGGCAGCGGATATTGACGGATGCGGAAACTTCCGGTTCTTCTATGAGATTGCGCTTCCGTTGGTAAGACCGTCCATGGGCGCTTTGGGAATTTATACGTTTTTGCAGAGTTGGAATTATTACTTATGGCCGCTGCTGATTACCGATACGGTAAATATGAGAACGGTTCAGATTGGTCTTGGTATGCTTCAGGGTGCAGAGGCTACGGATTTCCGTCCGGTTATGGCAGGCTCCATGCTGATTCTGATTCCTTCCATTCTTGCATTCGTGCTGGGACAGAAACAGCTGATTTCCGGTTTGACTTCCGGTTCCGTGAAAGGTTGATTTTATGCAGATAACATTGTCTGTGTGAGATAAAAAATTTAAAACAGGAGGATTATAATGAAAAGAAGAAGATTGATGGCAGTAGGCATGGCGGCAGTAATGGCATTATCATTGGCAGCATGTGGCGGCGGATCCGGTGGCGGAAGCGCAGAGACAACGGCAGCAGCATCCGGCGGTGGCAGCGCGGAGACGACAGCGGCAGCATCCGGCGGCAGCACATCTGCAGACGGAAAGATTGAGATTACCTTCTGGCATGCTATGGGCGGCGTAAACGGCGAGGCTACGGAGGCGGTTGTAAAAGCATTTAACGAGTCTCAGGATGAAATCGTGGTAAAGAGCGAGTATCAGGGTACTTATGACGACATGATTACTAAGCTGAAAGCAACCATGCAAAGCGGCGGCATGCCGGATGTATGCCAGATGTATGATATCGGTACAAAGTTCATGACTGACAGCGGCTATGCGATTCCGGTTGAGGACATGTTCGAGACAACCGGTTTTGATCCAAGCTGTGTTATGGACATTATCACAAGCTACTACACCGTAGACGGAAAACAGATGTCCATGCCGTTTAACGTATCCACTCCAATGCTGTATTACAATAAGGATGTATTTAAAGCAGCAGGCTTAGATCCGGAGACACCTCCAAAGAATTTTGACGAGGTTATGGAATTCTCTAAGAAGATCGTAGAGAGCGGCGCTGCTCCCGTAGGATTTGCACAGGCTATCTATGGCTGGTTTTTTGAGCAGCAGATCGCAGGACAGGGCCAGTATTATGCAGATAACGAGAATGGAAGAAAAGCGGCAGCTACGGCTGTTGAGTTCGACAAGAACGGCGCAGGCCTTAAGATTTTCGAGACCTGGAAGAATCTTCTGGATTCCGGTTATGCAGCTAACTATGGAAGTACAACAGCAGATACCCAGACTGCTTTCTTTGCAGGACAGGCAGCAATCATCGTTGAGTCTACGGCTATTTTGAGAAATGCGGTAAACAGCAGTTCATTCGAAGTAGGTACTGGATATTTCCCGAGAATTGGCGACAGTGCAGACGGCGGCGTTATCATCGGTGGTGCATCTCTGTGGATGATGGACAACAAGGATGACGTGAAGAAGGACGCAGCATGGAAGTTTATTGAATTCACCACAACTCCGGAAGTACAGGCAACCTGGAGTATGTCTACCGGTTATTTTGCAATCAATCCGGCAGCGTATGAGACAGAAGAGATGAAGGCTTTCATCGCAGAGAATCCAAACTTTATGACAGCAATCAACCAGCTGAACGACACTCCGGTTAACGGATACACGGCAGGCGTTCTTTCCGGTGTTGCGACAGAGTCCAGAATTCTTTTTAATGAGGCAATGGAAAAGACATATAACGGAGAATATACACCACAGCAGGCAATTGACTTCCTGGCTGAAAGTGTAAATTCGGCAATTACGAATTACAACGCATCTACCCAATAATAGTTAGAATTTTAAGCGGCGGGCACAAACGGCAGTTGTTTTGTCCGCCGTTCCATATTCATATGCAGGAAGGCTAAATGGGAAGCATGTTTAGAATGTTTTCCCAACGATTTGACAGGCGTGATATACATTAAACTAGGAGGATTTTATCATGAAGAATTTTGCGCACCGCGGCTTCAGCGGGAAATATCCGGAGAATACCATATTGGCTTTTCAGAAGGCGTTGGAGGAAGGGGTAGACGGCATTGAGCTGGACGTACAGCTGACCAGAGATAAGGAACTTGTGATTATTCATGATGAGAGTGTGGACAGGACCACGGACGGCAAGGGGCTGGTGGCATCTTATACCCTGGAAAGCTTGAGAAAACTGGACGCTTCTTATATTTACAGGGGAAAGATGGGATTGAATCCCATTCCTACTTTAAAGGAATATTTTGAACTGGTAAAAGATTCTTTGATTGTTACAAACATTGAGCTTAAGACAGGAATCAATGAGTATCCGGGAATTGAAGAAAAGGTATATGAACTGATTAAAGAATACCATTTGGAGGACAGAATCATTATTTCCAGCTTCAATCATTACAGCGTAATGAAGATGAAGGCCATAGCTCCGGAGCTGGTATATGGTTTCTTAAGCGATACCTGGATATATGATGCAGGCAAGTACACGAAATCCCACGGCGTGGCATGTTATCATCCTTCCGTAGTTCAGCTTCGGAAAGAGATTGTGGATGAAGCGAAGGCAGAGGGAATCATGATCAATACATGGACCGTAAATACAGAGGAGCAGGTGCGTGATCTGTATGCCAAAGGCGTGGATACGGTCATCGGCAACTATCCGGATATGACGGCAAGAGTGCTAAAGGAATTGGACGGAAAGAACTAACAGCCTGATATTGGATAAAAGATGAGGTGAAATAGTGAGATGGGAGCAATAGGACAGGTTACAGGATATTTAGAAGATTTGAATCTGGTCTCTATTATTATCCGGATTTTCTTATCCATGGTCTGCGGAGGGGCCATTGGGGTGGAACGTGGAAGGGCCCATCAGGCGGCCGGTATGAGGACGTATATGCTGGTATGTATGGGAGCTACTATGGTTATGATGACAGGCCAATATATGTTTATTCATTTTCAGACAGGTGATCCTGCTCGTCTTGGAGCGCAGGTAGTCAGTGGTATCGGTTTTCTGGGAGCAGGAAGTATTATTATAGCCGGAAAGACGAAGATCAGAGGG
Source organism: uncultured Hungatella sp. (assembly GCA_910588325.1). Classification (GTDB taxonomy): domain Bacteria; phylum Bacillota; class Clostridia; order Lachnospirales; family Lachnospiraceae; genus UBA3402. The sequence continues at coordinate 7,358 of CAJUPP010000096.1, read as the reverse complement.
CTGACTACGGCGGCAGGACTATGGACATCTGCCTGTATCGGTTTAAGTATAGGAATCGGTTTCTACGAGGCAGGAATCGTGGCTACCTCCGCAGTTTTTCTGATTATGACCCGTTTAAGACAGCTGGAATATCATTTGATTAATGATGATGAATGGTTTCGTTTCTATGTGGAGATGGAGGAGAACGTAAAAATCAGCCGGGTTGCCCAGGAACTTTTGTCCATAGGAATTCAGATGGGGGAGATGCGGATGGAGCAGAATGCGGAGTCTTTTCAGAAGGTGGTTATAAGCCTTTGCGATAAGAATCACAGGAGCCGTGAAGAGGTCACAAAATATCTGGAAAAGATTGACGGAATTCTGTTTGTGAAGTATACTATCTAAAGAAATTGATAAAAAAATAACGGGTGGAAAAGCTGAAAGAGGGTTTTTGATGTGGATGTGCTGCAGTTTATTCAACAGTTGAACCAGGAGACGAAAATACTTCTGGTTCTTTCAATTATTTTGTTTTCCGGATTCATTATGACCAGACTTACCAATACGTTGAATATGCCGAAGGTAAGCGGCTATATTCTGGCAGGGATTTTAATCGGACCCTGCTGTCTGGATTTCATTCCTCATGATATGATTGGGTCTATGGGATTTATCAGCGACATAGCACTTGCATTTATTGCTTTCGGTGTTGGCAAGTTCTTTAAAAAAGAAGTCATCATGAAGACAGGAAAACGGATTATTGTGATTACATTCAGCGAGGCTCTGGTGGCCGGTATTTTGGTGACCCTTCTTTTAAAGGTGCTGTTTGGTCTGGATTGGGGATTTGCCCTGATTCTGGGAGCCATCGCCACGGCTACGGCTCCGGCCAGCACAATGATGACTATCAATCAGTATAAAGCGAAGGGAGAGTTTGTCAACACGCTGCTTCAGATTGTGGCGCTGGATGATGTCGTTTGTCTTCTGGCATTCAGTATTGTGTCGGCTGTGATTAACGGTTCGGCATCGGGGACTCTGTCGGTCAGCGATATTGTGATTCCGGTTGTATACAATTTTATATTTATTGCAGTGGGAGTTTTCTGCGGTTATTTTTTAAGCAGACTTTTGATTCCGGCCAGGAGCCGTGACAACCGCCTGATCCTTGCCATAGCTATGCTGCTTGGGATTTCAGGGCTGTGTGCGATTGTGGATGTTTCGCCGCTGTTGTCGTGTATGGTATTTGGAGCCGTTTATATCAACCTGACCAGAGATAAGAAATTGTTTCGACAGATTAACAACTTTACGCCGCCGATTATGTCTATCTTTTTTATTGTGTCGGGTATGAACCTGGATTTAACTGCATTGACAACCGTAGGAGCAATCGGCGTGGCATATTTTCTTATCAGAATTGCAGGGAAATATCTGGGGACTTATTTAAGCTGTCAGCTGACAGGAACCAGCAGGGAGATCCGCAATTATATGGGGCTTGCGCTGATTCCGCAGGCAGGAGTGGCCATTGGCCTTGCATTTTTGGGGCAGAGAATTCTTCCTTCAGAGACTGGGGATTTGATGCTGGCGATTATTTTGTCGTCTTCTGTGCTCTATGAGATGATCGGACCTATCAGTGCTAAGGCGGCTTTGTTTCTGTCGGGAAGTATTCCGGGTAAGAATCTGAGGGATATGATCGAGGTACAGGAGGAAGAAAAGATACAGGAAGAGGATGACAGGCATCAGGAAGAGGACACAGGGGAGGAGCATTCTCAGGAGGAACACACAAAAGAAGAACACATGGAAGAGGAACATTCTGCAGAGGAATGTTCTGAGACGGAAGGCCGAATTTTAGAAGAGGATTCGGATGGACAGGAGAGTGAGACGGCACAGGATGTGGCTTCTGATGAACCCAGGAAGTGTGGGGAAAGGAAGGCTTTAGGGCAGAGAAGGAGAAAAAAGAAGAAGAAAAAGTTATCTGGAGAGGAAAGTTGGGAGGAGGAATCCGGAGAGGCAAGTTCTGAGAAAGATGGTTTGGAGGAGGACAGGGGTGGGGAGAAGGAATCCGAAGAAATCTTTGGGGAGCATGAGGAATACCATGATGATGGGGATGAGTATGTGATAGGGCTGCCGGAACTTCATGAGTATAATAAAGGCGTCGATGAGCGTGATGATTATGATGTAGAACGGGAGAATAAGCCTGGGAAAAACCGGCGCAAGAAGAAGAAAAAGAAATCCGTGCAAAAGGAGAAGCATGAACAGGAGCTGTCTGAGGAACTTTAGGGGGACTCAGGCAGTTTTTGGGTTTTAAGAGAAAAACGGCATAATTAATCGTATTTTGGATGAAATCTATTGCCCGCCATATGAAAATGAGATATAATAATATACCATAACATTTGGTTATATGAAGTATAAGAAAATAGAATAGAAATAAAGGAGCAGAAAGGATCTGAAAATGAGAACGAAAACACAGTGGGCAAGTAAACTGGGATTTATTATGGCGACGGCCGGGGCGGCAATTGGTTTGGGAAATCTATGGAAGTTTCCTTACCTTATGGGAAGGAATGGCGGTTTTCCATTTTTGATTGCCTACCTCTTTTTTATTGTGGTTCTGGGACTTCCGGTGATGATTACGGAGATGTCTCTGGGACGGAAGACCAGGCATGATCCGGTACAGGCATATGGAGATATTGATCCTCATGCAAGGATTGTAGGGATTTTTGGAGTGCTGGCAGCATTTATTATCTTATCCTATTATAGTGTGATCGGCGGATGGATTATCAAATATATTGTCAGCTATGGAACGACTATGGCAGCGCCGGTAGATTTTGATGGGTTTATCGGCAGCAGTGAACCAATATTGTGGCATTTGGTGTTTATGGCAATTACGACTGGGGTGTGCTATTTTGGAATCGGCGGAATTGAGAAGGCAAGTAAGATTATGATGCCTCTGCTGTTTGTTTTGCTCTTGGTAATTATCGGGCGCAGCGTGACTCTTCCGGGAGCCGGGAAGGGGTTGGAATTTATGTTTACACCGGATTTCTCCAAGTTTAGTTTAAATTCCATCAGCGGAGCTCTTGGCCAGGTATTCTATTCCTTAAGCCTGTGTATGGGAATTACGATTACCTATGGAAGTTATCTGGGTGAGAAAGAAAATATTCCAAGAAGCTGTTTGTCTGTGGCAGGATTGGATACTTTGATTGCGGTTCTGGCAGGAATTGCGATTTTTCCGGCAGTGTTTGCCTTTAACTTGGAGCCGGGACAGGGGCCGGGACTGATTTTCGGAACGCTGCCCAAGGTGTTTTCTGCCATTGCCGGAGGAGAGATATTTGCATGCCTATTCTTTATTCTGGTTTTCTTTGCAGCGGTTACCAGCGCGATTGCCCTTTTGGAGGTGTCGGTGTCATTTGCCATTGATACGATGAGGCTGCCCAGAAAAAAAGCCACATTGATAATTGGAACGGCTATTTTTATTTTAGGGATTCCCAGTGCACTGTCCTTTGGTGCTTTAGGGCAGGTTCAGATCTTGAATTACAGTGTATTTGATTTTGTGGGAATGCTTACAGATAATATTCTGCTGCCTTTTGGAGGGATTACAATGTGTTATTATGTTGGGTGGAAATGGCATCCGGAATATCTGGTTGATGAAATTGAGCGGGATGGGCTTACCTTTAAGGTGAAAAAATTGTGGATTATCTGCATACGGTATCTGACACCGGTTTTGGTGGGAATTGTGACTTTGACGGGATTTTATAATATTTATGTTACTGTTTACAGGACAATGTGAACGTAACGGCATATGCCTCGTAACAGCATTGGCTCATGACGAATCAGCGGAGTGATTCGTCATGGAGTAAACAGCAGCATATTTATCAGGTGATGTTTTAAAGAAAAAAATATATGTTGCAAGGATCGAAGGAGTGTGATAGAATACAGAAAAGAACACATGTTCTATTTTCTGGAGGCGAAGATTTGGTATGTTGATTCAGGAAGGGATGGGAATGCAGGAGAAACTGGCTTTGCTGGCGGATGCGGCAAAGTACGATGTGGCTTGCACTTCCAGCGGAGTGGAGAGGAAGAATAAGCCGGGAACTCTGGGGAATGCGGTTTC
>CAJUPP010000096.1:0-3282 GCA_910588325.1 uncultured Hungatella sp. | reverse complement strand
TGCGGTTTCAGCAGGGCTTTGTCACAGCTTTGCGGCAGATGGAAGATGTATTTCGCTGTTAAAGATTCTGTTTACCAATCAGTGTATTTATGACTGCAGATATTGTGTCAACAGGCGCTCTAATGATACGAAACGAACCGCGTTTACTCCAGACGAAGTGTGCAGGCTTACCATAGAATTTTACAGACGCAACTATATTGAAGGATTATTTTTAAGCTCTGGGATTCTTCACAGTCCGGATTATACCATGGACTTGCTATACCAGACTTTGTGGAAATTGCGGAATGAATATCGGTTTAATGGTTATATTCATATTAAGGCTATCCCGGGAGCGGACCCGGCTTTGGTGGAAAGTGTGGGGCTTTTGGCGGACCGTATGAGTGTGAATCTGGAACTGCCTACTTCGGAAGGACTGAAGCGTCTGGCACCGGCTAAGACCCGAGAGAAGATTCTTGCGCCTATGCGCCAGATACAAAGGGGGATTGAAGCCCAGAGGCAGGAGATTGTTCCTTACAAAGGCGGAAGAAAGTTTGTCCCTGCAGGACAGAGTACACAGATGATTGTGGGAGCTACACCGGAGAATGATTATCAGATGATTTCAGTTGCACAGGCTTTATATAAGAATTATAATTTAAAGCGGGTGTTTTATTCGGCTTTTGTCAGAGTCAATGATGACAGCCTTCTTCCGGCACTGCCGGGAGGGCCGCCGCTTCTGCGGGAGCATCGGCTGTATCAGGCGGATTGGCTGATGCGGTTTTATGGATTTCAGGCGGAGGAGCTTCTTTCCAGCCGGCAACCCAACTTTAATGTATTTTTAGACCCAAAGTGCGATTGGGCTCTGCGGCATCTGGAGCAGTTTCCGGTGGAGATTAACAGGGTAAGCTATGGTATGCTTTTGAGAGTGCCAGGAGTCGGAGTAAAGTCAGCCAAGAGGATTATGGCTGCCAGACGCAGTGCGGTCCTTGATTTTCCGGATCTGAAGAAGATGGGAGTCGTTTTAAAAAGAGCGGTTTACTTTATTACCTGTAATGGACGGATGATGTACCCTCTTAAGGTCGATCAGGATTTTATTACCAGCCAGCTTCTGGGGGATGAGAGAAGGAAAACATGGGATATCAGCCACAGGGATACCTATCAGCAGATGTCCATGTTTGATGACGGATTCATGTCCGTAAAACCGGATGCGGAGGAGAGGACAGCGGCGGTGATGGGTCAATTGTAGGGAAGGCAGGAGAGCAGGATGACAGTCTTTACGTGTACGGATACATTTGAAGGGATTTTGTGCGGAGTATACGATGCCTGGATGAGCCGGCTGGGGCATAAGAATGTGTGCCTGGAATTAAGCGGAACGGGAAATGTGCGGATGTTTACGGAGTACCGTCAGGTAAAAGAGACTGCCCAAAAAGTGGAAAAGGTGATTTATTCCATTCAGGAAAAAGCGGGACAGCAGGTATATGAGCAGATTTTTCGGGCATCTTTAAGTCATGAGGAGCAAAAGGCTGACAGGATTTATCGATTTTTGACATATGCCCTTCATTATGGAAGTATTATTATGGATCAGATTCAGATTCCGGCCGTATATGAGATTTTTCAGATGAATCGAAATGTAGGCAATGAGGCCCATCTTCTTATTGAGTTTCTACGGTTTTCTCAGACAAGAGACGGAGTATTGTTTGGTGTGGTAGGACCTAAGAATGATGTGACGATCCTTATGGCCCCTCATTTTGCAGACCGTCTGCATGGAGAAAACTGGATTATCTATGATGAAAAGCGAAAGAAGGCGGTGGTACACCGGGCAGGTGGTACCTGGATGGTCGTTCAGATTTCAGAAGAAGGCTGGAAGGAGAGAATGGTAAAATCCGGGGATCAGGAGGAATTTGAGAGCCTCTGGAAAACCTTCCACGATCACATTGCTATCGAAGAGAGAACCAATCCAGTATGCCAGAGAGGACATCTGCCTCTTCGATTTCGGCCGTATATGACGGAATTTCAGCGGACAGGAAGGAGGAAATGATGGAAAGAGAAGAATTTTATTTTTTGTCCAGCGATAAGCATACGAAAGTCCATGGATATAGCTGGAGACCAGATGGAAAAGTGATAGCCGCCTTGCAGCTTTCTCATGGCATGATGGAGCATGTGGGGCGCTATGAACGTTTTGCGTCCTGGATGGCAGAGAGAGGAGTGGCAGTTATTGGCCATGATCACCTGGGCCATGGAAAAACAGGAAGACAGGAGGATTTAAGTTTTTTTGCTGAGAAGAAGGGGGCTGTTTATCTGGTTCAGGATTTGTTTTTGGTAACCCGGATTATAAAGAAGCAGTATCCCGGCGTTCCTCATATCATGCTGGGCCATAGCATGGGGTCGTTTCTTGCAAGAAGGTATCTGACAGTTCACGGAGAGCATTTAGACGGGCTGATTTTGATGGGAACAGGGGGACAGCCGCTTTGGATGGCCTGTGCAGGGAAGCTGGCGGCGCTCTTTGTCGGTAAGGTGAAGGGAAAACGTCACCAAAGCTATCTGATGGAGGAACTTGTTCTTGGATCTTATAACCACAGCTTCCGTCCCAACCGTACAACCAATGACTGGCTGTCTGCGGACGAGAAGCAGGTGGATAAATTTCTGTCAGATCCTTTCTGCAATATTCCGTTCTCTTGTCAGGCTTATGTAGATTTTTTCAATATTCTGATTGATCTGGGACTTGGCAGGCAATTCTGCCTCATGCCGAGAAGTCTTCCGATCCTTTTTACATCAGGCAACCAGGATCCGGTAGGAGGCTTTGGAAAAGGCGTAGCGAAGGTGTATAAACAATTTGAGGCGCTGGGAATGAAAAATATCTCAATAAAATTATATCCGGGAGCCAGACATGAATTGTTAAATGAACGGAACTGGGAAGAGGTTTATGATGATCTGTGGAGGTGGATGGAAGAAAAGGTTATCCTCGGCTAATAGAAAGAAGCGTTTAGGGCGGGCTTGAAATGCCCTGCCCGGACTGCTGCGGGAATAGTAACCGTTCAGAATTGTTACCGGAAAATATAAAAGTAATATAAACTGCTTAAATCACTCTTGTTTTTTTCAAAAGATTCGGTTATAGTATTTTTATCATTTCAAAATTCATGTTTTATTTCTTGAAACAAATCTGATACCTGCGTCACGATCGGACGCTTTTATCGCAAAAAACATTTCACACACATTACATTTTTATCGGATGTACTAGCATAACCTACAGTAATTAACCGTACCTTTCACTTGTCTAAATTTCCATCTGCTGCGTTGTCGTCAATC
>CAJUPP010000095.1 GCA_910588325.1 uncultured Hungatella sp. | reverse complement strand
ATGTTCTTCTCTAAATTCTCTACTTGTAAACTCATCTTTATGGGCTCCTCCTTGATCTATATGTGAACGCCATGTTTGATTTGCTGATTCTCGGATTTAAGGGCGCTACACTTCAAGTTAGCATTATATCATAGGTTTTCTATAAATACAAGAGGCTGAAAGGGGGGAAAGTTCACTAATTTTTTGCTGGTATTTTCGACACAGGTTCTCGACACGTTCATATTTTCATCAAATCAAAAAGTCCCGTATTCAGGCCATTTACGTCCTATAGGGTACAGAGGTTCCAATGTGCCTGCCGGGCTTTCCTTGCGCGTCTCTGGAGATTCAATAAACTCCGCAAAAATTTAGACGGCATCAGCCAGAAAGTTCTTACTGACAGCCTCCGCTCTTTGGAAAAGGATAGCATTGTCACAAGAACTGTATTCTGGAGGCGCCGCCTCGTGTCGAATACGAGCTATTGAACCTGTAGAAACTATGCGCCCTGTCTTGGACGCCATGTCGGAATGGGGAAATCGGTCAGGAGCTGTTCCTTACATCCGGATGAACTGCCCATCCTGTTTCAATGTATTCCTTAGCTCCTTTATATCAATCTGGTCTAAACGGATGTTGCTCTTTGCCGCAAGGGCACATGCCGTCCCTGCAGCTTGGCCTGTAGCAAAGCAAGGAGGCATGATTCTTATTGATGCCATCATGATTCTGTCCGCACTGATTGTCCTTCCTGCCGCCGCCATATTATCCATATTATCCGGAAGCAGGCATCTGTAGGGAATACCGTAGCACTCGCCGTTTTTATATCTCCACTTCTGATAATTCTCCTGCAGCTTTTCAGCTTCCTCCGGAACCGAAGGATGGATATCCACCGGATAGGAATAGTAGGCAACGGCATCCTCAAAATCTGCCCTTCTGAAATAATCCTCGCCGGTCAGCGTATATCTGCCGTGAATCCTTCTGGATTCCCGGATTCCAATCCCATCCCCGCTTGACACTAAAACACAGTTCTCCATTCCGGGTACATATCTCTTCAAAAACCTCATCAGTTCCGGCACTTTTTTCCTCGCCTCTGCCTCCGCCCGGCTTAAACTCCAGGCATCCAAAGGCTTCAGTCCGTAGCTGTGTCCGAAATTCAATCCTGCCACTCCGTCTGCCTGCAGCGCCATCCCTCCGACTTTTAACTCGCCCGCCGGGAAATCCCCATGCTCTCTGGCCCGTTCACACGCCTTTGAGAGATTCCCGTCTTCTCCTGCCTGCTTCACATATTCCATAAATTCAGGCACATCAATACCTGCCACCCGAAAGCACAGAGTACCAGCCTGAACCTTTCCCTCTTCGTCACCGTAATCGAACCCCACTCCCGCCATTTCTGCCAAATCTGCGTTTCCGGTACAGTCGATGAGATACTTCGTGTGAATCCATTCCTTTTTTCCTCTATAACAAGTACACACCGCCTCTACTGTTCTGTCCTTTTTCTCTACATCAATCACATCCGTGTGGAACAGAATATCACAGTTACTCTCCAATACAATCTCATCCAGCACGCGTTTGAGCACCTCCGGATCGATTGGATGCCAGTCGATTTCCTCAATCCGGTCAGGCCTTCTGTCATAAAAAAGACTTTGATATCCGTTCTCCTTTAGTTTTTCTAAGATTTCTCTTCCGATTCCTCCTATGAGATCCACTTCCCCATTGGTAAAGGGCCCAAATGCCGGAACCATTGCCTGGGTTGCCATTCCGCCCAGGCAGCTTTCTCTTTCAATCAGCAGGGTTTTACATCCGTTCCTTGCTGCCGCTACAGATGCCGCCACTCCTGCCGGCCCTCCTCCTGCCACGATCACATCATAGAATTTTCGTTCCCACATCTTTTATTCTCCTCTTCACTCTCCGTCTAAAAACTAACCGCCCTGTCACAGAAACAGATTATCCCTGATTCCGTCAGTCTTTGTCACTTCAATTTTCATTCTCTTACCGTCTTTCATTCCGGTTTCAAATTTTACTTCTTTTACTTTGCACTTCCCGTCACTGCTGGAAATCACATGGGCAAATACCGCATTTCCCCCGACTTTTCTCTCTATCTGATATGGAATCTCCCTGACTGACGGATTGTCCGGCCCCTGGCCGCCAAAGAGCGTCTGTCCTTTGCAAAGTCCAAACACATGAGTTGTGATTCCTTCCTCCTCATAGACAGTCACAAAGGTCTGGTCTCCTGCCCCCATCTCGCAGGCCGTGACAGAAGAAATATGTTTATAGGGCTTTTTGTCAGAGAAACTCTCTATGCTCTTTCCTTCCGGGAAAGAACATCTTCTCCCTGAAAAATGCATCACCCAGTCAATGGGCAGCTGCGGGTCTGCGCCCTCCACCGTAAATACCTCCGCAAAGAAATCCTTCGCCCAGGCGATCCTCCTCACCATCTTTACCGGACGGTAATACTCTTCCTTCCACTGAACGATACAAAAGCTGTCCGGCATCTGAAAAGGAGCCCTCCAGTCCGCCTCTGCCTCCGCATAAATGATTCCGTCCTTCTGCTCATATCTGGTTAATCTTCCGTTTACCGGAGCCTGATTTTCCCCGCCGATATTCACCGTATTGTGGGCCCCTGTGTTTTTATAGAAATCATAATGAAGCAGCGCGCCGTATCCTGTAGTTCCAAGGTCTGCGGATATCCGTTTTCCATAGGCCAGATAACTGATGCTCAGACGGTCATAATGGTCATGTTCTCCGCCGTAAGTGTCATGCTTAAACAGCAGATACCGCCCGTCATCGCCTCTCAGCACTGTACTTCCGCTGTCTCCAGGCTCTACATGATAATTAGTAAGTTCTATACTGCACTCCGGCAGTTCGTCCACCCCATAGATAAAGGCCTCCACGGAGTCCCTCTCCATGGTTTTGTAGAGCTCATTAAGAATATAGCACAGCTTTTCTCCCCCCATTTCCCGATAAGCAAATTCATAGAGGAATAAACTGGAACCTGTATGTCCGTAGTTGGTGTCATTCAGCATGGGAATCCGAAATCCCGGTTCCAGATAAGACGCCAAAAGCTCCATCATCGCCCGGTAATTGGGATGTCTGATATGACTGTGCTTTGTATGGAGGGCAAACTTCTCATACTCAAAAAAGCTGGTCAAAGCATAGAAATGATAGCCGAATGCCCCTTCAAACCACATATGATTTTTCAGCATCCCGTTCTCTAACTGATACAAAAGACCATAAGGTCCGTAGACTCCCATCTGCACATACTCATCCTTCTGAAAAATCAGGCCGATGACAGCAATGGCGGAATCAATAATCACCTCATGATTGTGCAGCTGCATATGACGGTGTTTTGTCAGAAACTCTGCTCCCGGCAGAAGAAGCCCGTCGCGGATAGCGGCTCTCTCCTGCTCTGTCATGGCATCCTCTGTCAGATCATAGGCCATGGCAAAGGACCTTAAAAAATTGGCTTCATCCAGTGTCTGTGCTCCTGCTTTTCCCGGTCCGTTGTAGGGAATATCACCGTGAATCTCATAATCCTTATAGTACCTGGAATACTCTGTCATAATGTCAATGGCTCTCCTGGCATAGGCTCTCTCTCCGGTAATCTGCCAAAGCAGTCCTGCCTCATAAGCTCCCCGGTAATTCCGTGAATTTACCGTAGCCCACCAGCTGCTGTCATACGGCTCCCCGGTAAGTATCCGGCCACAGGAGGGGCAGCGATGATGAAATCCGTCATGACGGTCAAACTCCAGCATCACCGAACACTTTGGACAGTAATAATATAAAAGCCAGTTTGCAATCCCTGTCCTGGGAACCAGGATAGGTTCCTCCATAATCTCACGGACCATTTCTCTCAAATTTGTCAAAAACTGCGGCTTTCTTTCAGCCTTTTCTCTCAAATGACTGATTTCCGATTGGGTAAACTGTATCATACTTTGTACCTCTCCTTAATATAATCCTTCCTTTTCAACCGCCTTTTTAAATTGGGTAGGAGTACACCCATAGAACTTCTTAAAACTTCTGGCAAAATACCTTTGATCACTGTATCCGCATTCCTCCGCCACTTCCTGGATATTCAGGCCCGTCTTCTGAAGCAGCTTTCCCGCCTTTTCCATCCGCTTGCGGATCAGATATTCTCCTAAAGCCTCCCCTGTCTGCTGTTTAAAAATCTGGCGCACATAGCTGATGCTGAAATGCATCTGCAAAGCCACCCACTCCAAATCCGCCTCTTCGTTTTTCAAATTATTGTCAATCAGCATCTTTATCTGTTTTACCAGAGACTCTGTCTTGTTTTCCTTTAGCTGTTTTGAAACCTGTTGGCAGCAGTTTTCAATATACTGCTGTAACAATCCCCGGATATCCGACAAACTGCTGTAACGCAGCCTTTCCTGTATCCGATCACGGGTTCTGACTTCTTCTATATCATATCCGTCACTATTTACAGTATTCTCGATGGCATAGATCAGCTCTCCTGCTGAGACACCGATATAATCGCTGCGGCTGCTGCTTAAAGAGGCATAGCATTTCATCAGCATCTCCAGATGGCCCAGCGCTTCCTCCGCATTGCCTGTCCTGACAGAAAAGCAGATCTGGTCCTTCCATTCCCTGATCTGACCGTTGTTAAGTTCATCCTGTTTTTTCTCCTCATCATAGAGAATAACCGTCCGGTCATCATCCAGATTCTTTTTCCATGTTGCCATGGCTTCCCGATAAGATTTTTCCAGACCTTCTGGAGAATCACAGAGCCCCCCCAGAGCACAGTTTAACCGGATATCATAATATTTCTTCAGGCTTTTATTGATCCTGTCCAGCCCCTCCTGAATCCTGCTCATAAATACGGCTCCCTGCCTGCCCGTGCCGCACCATATGACTGCCAGGAGGTTTTCCTCAAATCCCACTCCATAGATATGTATATCCTCAGAAAAGTATCCGTTGCCTGCCAGTATCAGGAATTCCTCTGCCCCCTTCCGACTTCTGAAATCCCACAGATTGCCGCTTGTTTTTATAAGTCCTGCCAAAAACCAATTACCGGCCAGGTCAAGTCCTGCCTCCAGAAACTCTTCTTCTCTTCCCACCCCTTCTCTGCGGCCTTCCAACAGATCTCTCAGCATTTTTTCTCTGGCCAAAGCTGCCCGGCTGCTTGCCTGTTCTTTCAGTAGACACAGATTCTGCTGGAGGGCTTTCTGTCCGTCCAGTTCCTGTATTATTTTCCGAACCACCGATTCCAACTCTCTGGGAAGAAAGGGTTTTAACAGATAATCTCTGACTCCCAGAGAGATGGCCCGGCGGGCATAATCAAATTCATCATAACCGCTGATGACGGCAGTCTTGCACTGCAGTCCTGCTTTCTGAAGTTCCGCAATCAGTTCCAACCCATTCATAAAAGACATGGCAATATCCGTAAGGACAATGTCCGGCTTCAGAACAAAAGCCTGTTCCAGAGCCTCCCGTCCGTCGGAGGCTACCGCCACAATTTCAATTTCTAATCCGGACTTACTTAAGTTTTTAACCAGCAGATCTCTCACATACACTTCATCATCTACTACCATTACACGATACATACGCTATCCCCTCATTTGCTGATCGGAAGGGTAAGAATCCCTTTTGTCCACTTCCCCTCTTCACTTTCGTAGCGGAGTCCGTAAGATTCCCCATAGAACAGACGCAGACGCTCATTGACATTATAGATTCCATAACCTTCCCCGTGATCGATTCTTCCCATCTTCAGGTTTTCGTTTATGATATCCAGCTTTTCCTTTGGTATTCCGGCTCCGTCATCCCAGACCACCAGGCAAAGAACGGGAGTTTCCTCCTGCCAGCCTTCTTCAGCCCAGATACGGATCAGTCCGGAATTTTCCTTTTCCTTGATCCCATGATAAATGGAATTCTCTGCCAGGGGCTGCAGGCACAGCTTGATCACCCGGCATACCTTCCACGGTTCTTCTACCCGAATCTCATAGTTTAATCTGGAATGATAGCGGATACTCTGGATTTCCAGATAGCTGGTTACATGATCCAGCTCCTCCCGAAGGGAGATTATTTCTGCCCCCTTACTTAAACTTACCCTGAAAAACCGTCCCAGGGAACTGGAAAGAATGCTGATTTCCTCCGCTCCCTGGTCTGCTGCCTGCCAGGTAATGGCATTTAACGTATTATAAAGAAAATGTGGATTGATCTGTGCCTGAAGGGCTTTCAGCTCTGCCTCCCGCTTCTGTTTCTGAACCATGGCCACATGATTTCTCTCTTCCTTCAGCTCTTCTATGGTCTCCTCCTGTTTCTTCACCAGATCCTGAATCTCTCCAATCATATAGTTAAAAGATTTGGCCAGACTTCCCACCTCATCCCTATATGGATAGAAAAACCTGACATTCAAATCCCCCTTCTGCACATAACTCATCTGCCGTTCCAGCCTCCTCAAAGACTCAGTCATTTGATGGGATAAAAACAGACCTGCAGACACTGACAGTACAAATACTGCTACCATAATCTCAAGAATCATAATCCGCAGCTGCCTTAAGTTCCCCAACAGTGCCTGTCTGGATTTCAGTCCGAATATCTGCCATCCGTTTTCCTTTAACTGTTCATGAACCACCAGATATCCATCTTCCTCCAGAGCCGTCAGTTTCTCTATATCCAGAGCCGCCGGACCGGCAATAAGTCCTCCCTCTTTGTCCAGAATAATAATTTTATCAAAAAACTCATATTTTTCATTGAGGATCCGCTCCAGTTCATTCTGCCGGATCTGGATCACCAAATACTGACCCCCTTGATAAGTCTGAAGACTGAACTGCCAGATCATGGGAATTACCTGCTCCCGGTCCTGAAAAATTCTGTCTTCCGTAACCGGAAACCACCGTATGGCGTTTCCTGGATTTTCCATATAATCTCTGTAGTACTCAGACTGCGGAAATGAAAAACTATGGTTACGCATCCGCATATAAGTCTCAAACTGCTGTTTATCTGTGTAGATGTAAGTTGAATGAATCAGGGTTTCTCCTGTCTCTAAGTCCGTCAGATAAGAAGCCATATCCCCCATAGCCTTTACCGTATTGAAATCCGTAGGATTATTCAGATAGTCGGAAAGCCCTGTCATAAACGAAAAGTTGCTTAACATTCCCTGAGCTCTCTGACGGATCGTAGCCAGCCGCAGATCCAGGGCATCGGCCATCTGAGTCATGACGTCCTCTGCCCCTACTTTAAAATTCTCCTCCACATCACGTGCCGCAAAATTGTAGTAAAGGACACTGCTGACCGCCATGGAAAAAAAGAACATGATCCCAAAAAAACATATAATTTTACTTCTGAATTTCAAATTATTGATAAAGGTTCTCATAGATCTATCCTTTTACGGCTCCTGCCGTCAATCCTGCGATGAACTGCTTATTGGCAAACAGGTATACAACCAATATCGGAATAATAGCTATGGACGCTCCCGCCAGCATAATATGCCATTCCGCCGCTGCGTTGACAGAATATTTCAGCTGTACAACCGCTACGGTCAGCGTCTGAAGCTTCGGCATGGAGATGGTCATAATCAGGCTGGTAATATAGTCATTCCATGCATTCCGGAAAGAAAACAGCGCAACCACTGCCAAGATTGGTTTGCTTAAAGGAAGGACAATCCGGTAATACACCTGATAAAGGCTGCACCCGTCGATGATTGCCGCTTCGTCCAGTTCCCTTGGAATCCCTTTCGTAAATCCCATAACCAGGAATACATTGGTAGCCTGGCCTCCGGTGAGAGCAACTACCAGCGCAAACATGGTTTTATTCAGTTTCAGCGCTCTCAACAGTTCATAGATCGGATACAGGGTTACGGATCCCAGGGAGATAAACATCATGGACATATAAAGAGCCATGAGAAGTTTCTTTCCTGCAAATTCTCTCCTTGCCAGGATAAAGCCAGCCAAGGAACAAGTCACCACCGCCAGAATCGTCACAGACACACTGACAATAATGCTGTTCATGGTATATTTGGTAAAATCCGCCTGGACAAACGCCTGATAATAATTTTCAAAATGCCACTGGGACGGGAAAAAGCTTCCTCCCTGAGTCAGCTCTACATTGGTCTTAAAGGAGCCAAGAACCGTATAGATAATGGGATACAGAGTAAACAGGATCATTACCACCAGAAAAACACATTTTCCGATCAATGCAGCCCATGCCGCCCCTGACAGATGTTTTCGATTCATTTTTACAGATTGTTCTTTTTTCTCTGCCATATGTTGTCTCACAAGCCTCCTCCTCTAATAAATATCATCAAGTTTTTTGGAAACTTTTAAATACAGTACGGTGATGACTCCTGCAATCACGGCTGATATTACACTGACAGCAGCGCCGTATCCGTACTGAGGAATAGTGGCTTCTGCCGCAGATACCGGGAAGAAATAGCGGTATCCGTACAGAGACATTACCATGGTGGAATTGTTGGGGCCTCCTTCGGTCAATACCATCACATTGGTAATATCATGGAAAGCCGAAGTAATCGCAAGCATCAGAATAATTTTTAAAATTGGTCCCAGCATAGGGATGATGATGTACCAGATGATCTGAAGCCTCCCGGCTCCGTCAATCCTGGCACTTTCGATGGCATCCTCGGATACCTGCTGAATTCCGGCGATAAAGTACACCATATAATTTCCCACTCCGCCCCACACAGCAGTGATAATCAGTGTCTTCATGGCATGATCTTTCCCCAGCCAGTTAATGGGACGGCTGACGATTCCCAGTTCCAGAAGATACTTGTTGATCTCTCCGTTGTAGGCATTAAACAGCAGGTAAAATACCAGGCCCATAACGGCAGAACTCATGATCGTTGGAAGGAACATGATGCTCTGAGCAACTCCGTTTCCCCTTTTCTGCTGATTTAAAAGAAATGCCAGGAAAAATGCCAGCGGAATAATGATAATAACCTTTCCAAATCCATAGGTAAACGTGTGTACCACACTTTCCCAGTATACCTTATCCCGAAAAACTCTTGCCAGATTTGCCATACCCACAAATCTGGGCTCCCCTGTTCCGTAACCTCCGTACTGGTAAAATACATATTTTAAGGTCCAGAATACAGGATACAGGGAACAGGTTGCAAAAAGGATCAGGTTTGGCAGCATAAAGGAATAAGCCATGGCATTCTGTTTCACTTTTTTTCGTTTCTGAACGGCAGTCATATGTTTCCATTCTTTCATAGAAATCGGCCCCTTTCTGATGAAAAAGAGAGGCTGCATATCTCTCAAAAGCAAGCCTCTCTTTTCACTTGTTAGTTTAATGTAGGATTCATAGGATCATAGCCGTCGATTTTAATCTCCGAAGCAACCCCGTTCTGGATTGCATCCTGATATCCCTTATTGTAACGGTCTGTCAGATCCTGCAGGGTGGACTCAATATCAGCATCACCGTAATAGATAGACTCGCAGGTTTTATAAAGATCTTCGCCTTCCACAACCATGCCCGCTGCAAACGCCGTGTGCGGCGGCTTGGGAAGCAGAGTATCAATATCAGATATCAGCAGCCATTTCTTGTTCTGGAAATCTTCGCTTGGCTTTGCAGCCTCGATTACTTCCGGAACTATGCTGACGCCAAAACCGCCTTCATAATAACCAATCAGGAAATCCTTATTTGCAAAAATATCTTTATATACCTGAAATGCCTTGTCTACATTGACGCTCTTTGCATTCAGCATATAACCGCTGGTTCCCGAAAAATACTGTTTGCCGAGAGCCTTTCCGCCTGCCGTAGGAATCGGCACGCAATCCCATTTTTCCGAATCCATAGGGAACTGGTTCTGATATACGCCCGGCTCCGCATGGGTATAGGACATATACATACCGATCTTGCCTGCTGCAAACTGAGTTCTCAACGGGTCAATGTCAAGGGACTCGCATCCCGGGAATGCACACTCATCGGAAAGCAGTTCTTTCCATAGTCTCAATGTGTCCGCCCATGTGCTGAAATCATATTCTCCCTTGGCAAAATCGTATCCAAAAGGTGCGCCTGTCTCCCTCTGAAGGCCTACTATCATAGAACGTCCCAGACCGGAACTGGCACTCTTCATATTCTCCGCAAATCCATAGATTCCTTCACCAGAAAGTTCACTGGTAATCCGTTTCGCGTCCTCTACCATCTCCTCCAAGGTCTCCGGCGGATTCTGGATTCCCACCCTCTCAAAGATTTCTTTGTTGTAGAACAGACGGCAGGTCGTTCCTGTGGTGGGAATGAAATATAACTTTCCATCCAGTTCGTTGTATCCCGGGAAGATCGAACTGCCCAAAAGACTTCTCATATCATCATCAAGATAGGGATTCAAGTCCGCCCACTGGCCTGCAGACACATATTTGTCAAACACCTGCTCCTGATATACTAAAATATCAGGCATCTCGTCACTCTGGACAGCCATATCCACCGCCTGAACATAATTGTCCGTGTACAGCTGGTAGTTGATCTGGATATTGTTCGTGTTGGTGGCATTGTACTCGTCAATCTTTTCCTGAACATAGGTAGCGTCATGACGGTCCTTAGACCATACATTGATAACGATTACCTCTCCGCTGCCAGACAGAGCTGCCGCTTCTGTCTGGGCGGCTGTCGTATTTCCGGCTGCCGTTGTCTGGGCCGTATTGGTTCCTGCCGATTCAGAACCGCCTGAACATCCCGCCAGAATTCCTGCCGCCATCACTGCCGTCATAATGACTGCTCCTGCTTTCTTTAACTTCATCCTGTTACCTCCCTTTTTCTTTAATGTACTCTCGGAGTCTCTCTGTGCCTGATTTTGTGAGATGATTTTTTGT
>CAJUPP010000094.1 GCA_910588325.1 uncultured Hungatella sp. | reverse complement strand
CTATCCCTGCCTGAAGAGAAGCCAGTAAGTCAATGCCTTAACTAAATGACATTGGTTCCTATACCGCCCTTTTCCAACTGACCGTCACCCACTCTTATGCATTATTTCATGATGTGTTTAAAAACAAATTTTATCACTTGATCGAAAAATAAAATCAATGCAGAAACTTCTGCCAATAATCAATTCGTCCCTCCTCATCCACCATCATAATCATATACGATGGCCGTCTCCCCTCCTGCCTGGGATAAGACAGGCTCCCAGGGTTTAGCACAGTCACCCCGTCAATCTTGCCCAAAAACGGCTTATGCGTATGGCCGTACATAGCGATATCGCATCCTCTGCTTCTGGCCTCGTCCGCCAATCCTTCCGGCCCCATAGATACTCCATAATAATGTCCATGGGTGATAAATATCCTGTGTCCCCTGATCTCTATCTCCCTCTCCCTGTCCAGCTTGGAAAAGAAATCATTATTCCCAAGCACCATCTCCATCCGACACTCCGGGTTCACCCATTCCGGGATATAGCAGTCGCTTCCCTCCGCATCCCCTAAGTGAATCAGCATATCCATCGGAATATTCTCCTCGATTACCAGCTTCAGGTTTTCATCTCTTCGATGGGTGTCACTGACAATTAAAATCTTCATGGTTTTCCCCCTGTAAAACTTCCTTTAATTTTATTTTCATAGCCTCAAGAGCCTTCCCTCTGTGGCTGATTTCGTTCTTTTTCTCAATAGGAATCTCTGCAGAGGTCTTACCATACTCTGGAAGATAAAAAATCGGATCGTATCCAAATCCGCCGGTTCCGGCCGATTCATGGGCAATCACTCCTTCCACTGTGCCCTCTGTATGAATCACGGTCCCGTCCGGCAGCACTGCCGCAATAGCGCTTACAAACCTTGCCGTCCGTTCCTGCTCTCTGGCCCCTTCCAGCCTGTCAATAATTGCCTGGTTCTTTATCTCATAGGAAGTATCCTCCCCCATATACCTGGCAGAATATACCCCTGGCTCTCCCCCCAGATAATCCACCACCAGACCGGAATCATCCGCCAGAACGATATCTCCGGTACATTTCCACACTGCCCTTGCCTTAATCTCCGCATTCTCTGCAAATGTAGTCCCATTCTCTACAATATCCAGATCTGCCCCCGCCTCTTTCATCGAAAGAATTTCCAGGTCCAAATCTGCCAGAATCATGCGGATTTCCCTCATTTTCCCTTCATTTCCCGTAGCAAATATGATTCTGTGTTTCATCTTAAAATTTATCCTCCGCCGCTTCTTTCCCAAACCGCTGAACATACTAGCCTTACTGCCTGGTATACCCTTTCAAACACAAATTGCACTTATACTGCTGCTCCGCCGACTCCCAAATCTTTCCATCCGGACTTATGTACCCTTCGCCGTCTGTCATAATTGCCGTTCTGGTAACATCATCCGCCTGATACTCTACTGCCATGGGATGAACTGCCCCGGGAGATTTCACATGGAGAATCACTGCAAAACGCTGTCCGCTTTTCAGCATCTTTGGTTCATTTAAGGAAATGGTATAATACCCTGCATCCTTCACTGTACCCTTCGCCGCCAGCTTCCCCTTCGCCAAATCACTCTGATCCTTCACATCCACAGCCACATAAATTTCATAGGAAGTATCTTTTTGGGTAGCATAGAACCCGGCACCGTACAGCTGTTCTTCTCCCCTGGCCTCATAGATATTGGCACCGTAGATTTCATCACGGTCATCATAACCAATCTGTCCTACCCATCCGCACAAATCACTCTGATAGATGGATTTCCTGTCATCTGCCTCTTCCACACCGGTATACACCAGATTTGTACTGCCTATATACTGGTCATAGTAAGACACATAAAAATACCCCTCTTCTCCGAATTCCTCTCCCCAGCTGTTTACACACAGGAAAGCTCCGTCTCCCTCTGCCCGTTCCCCGATTTTTTCCTTCGGAAAATGATCATCCCACCCTACAATCACCACATCATGGTTGGGAAGAAGGTCTCCGATATAACAGTATACATGTTCCTTCTTATTATAATATCTGGATTCGCTCTGTCCGTCCGTCATAGCAGTGTACAGAGAACTCTGAACTCCTCCATACAGGAATACCGCCTCTTTGATGGCATCATAGTCCTTCTCCGGCAAAATCCTGATTTCCTGGACATGAACAGAGGGTTTTAGCCCCTCCGGTGAGACTCCGTCCCCGTACGGATCCTCTTCCTCCAACACCGGTCCCTGCCATGCCAGAAGATAGGCCATAGACATGGTATAATCTCCGCCTTCCTCCTGCTCCAGTCCGAAACTGTTCCTAAGAGACATATGGTCCTCCGAAAATTGTCTTTCCCATTTCGGACGTCCGGAAGATTCCAATGCCGTCAAAGAGGCAAAAGACCAACAGGTTCCATGCTCTCCCTGATTTTTTACCGTCGGCGCCCTTCCCTCTTCCCGATAATCATATCGATTTGGAAGCATCCTTTTTCTTCCTGAAACTCGGAGAATCTTCCTATTATAAAGAGAAGTCACACAAATCTTTGGACTTCCCACCTTCCAGTCTCTCTCATATCCAAATGCCTGCTCCGCCGCCTCAAGAGGCAGATACAACTGATCTCCTATTTTCTTTGGTCCATCGGTAAGAGAATGGTATTGCTGTCCAATCACCATGGAGTTCTCCCCAATCTGCAGCTCTGCCCTGATCTCGCCGCCATGGAGCAGAATATGGGAATCCGGATACTCTAACACCGCCGTCCCAAAAGCCCGTTTCCATAGTTTTTCAGAGATAAGTACCTCCAGCTTGTCTGTCACAATGATGTCTCCATCATATCTGATGCCATCCACTTCCAGATAGGGACTCTGCCCCCCTGCCTCTATCTGCTGCCTGTAAAATTCCCGAACCAGGATCTCTGAAGCAGTATCACTTCCAAACGCTGTTCCAAAACCGCTTACCATCATTCCTGCCGCTGCCAATATCAAAAACAGTCCTCTGAAAATATCTCTTCCCCTCACTGCTGTCCTCGTTTTCTATCCGGAGGTTTTGGCCCCAGGAATTGATAATAATATGTTTTTATCATTCCATTATAAATCTTCCGATTTTTGTCTGCCTTTCTTCCGATATATTTTTCCGCGTCCTCATAGGCCGTGATAATATAAGCCGACCAGCCATCCAGCGCCCGGAATCGCTCTCCAATCTCCCGGTACAGCCCGGGAAGATTTTCCTTCTCCTCAATTCTTTCCCCATAAGGCGGATTGGTAATAAGAAATCCATATTTTTTCGGATGGCTCAATGCACTTAAAGGACGCTGCTGAAAATGAATCAGCTTCTCCACACCTGCTGCTTCCGCATTGGACCTGGCCGCCTTCACAACCTCACCATCCAGGTCATATCCCTGAATGTCTGCCTGAATATCCATATTCACCAAATCATTGGCCTCATCAATCGCTTCATACCAACATTTAAGGGGAATCAGATTGCTCCAGCTCTCCGCCAAAAAGGAACGGTTCATGCCCGGCGCCATATTAGCAGCCATCATAGCTGCCTCAATCAGAAATGTCCCGCTTCCGCAAAACGGGTCTACCAGAATCCGATCCTTTTTCCATGGAGTCAGCAGTATCAGTGCCGCCGCTAAGGTCTCCGTAATCGGCGCTTTGCTGGACAACGTCCGATAACCTCTCTTGTGAAGGGAATCTCCCGATGTGTCAATCCCCACCGTCACCTGGTCTTTATAAAGAAAGACTCTTAGTGGATAGCTGCTCCCTGTCTCCGGAAAGGTCTGAATGCCATAAGCCTGCTTCATGCGCTCTACCATGGCCTTCTTCATAATCCGCTGAATGTCTGAGGGGCTGAATAATTTGCTTTTTATAGACGAAGCCTTAGCCACCCAGAACTTTCCATCCTGAGGAATCAATTCTTCCCACCGAATATTCTTCGTATTCTGAAACAACTCCTCAAAACTTTCCGCCTGAAAACTCCCTGCTTTTAACAGTACCCGCTCTGCTGTCCTAAGGAACACATTGGCCCTGCAGACAGCCTCATCATCTCCTAAAAATGTGACTCTTCCGTCTTCCACATGAGAAATCTCATATCCCAAATCCAGAATTTCCCTTTTTAAGACTGCCTCCATGCCGAAATGGCATGGAGCAATCAATTCAAAATATTTTTTCACATAAAACCCCTTATATTTTATTTATCTTCCAGCACTACTTCTTTCAATTTATTTCCGGCGAAATCATAGATGGTGAATGTCTCCCCATCCAATATTCCATAACTGTTGGGATTCCCTCCCTTTGGAAGGGACACAGAACCCGGATTCAGCACAAAATAATCTCCCATAGCCTCCGCTACCGGAAGGTGGGTGTGTCCATGCACCAGCACGTCTCCTGGCTGCATGGGAGGAAGGGCCTCCTCATAATACACATGGCCATGGGTTGCATAAAATGTCTTCCCATTCAATTCCAAAAGGGCATAATCAGCCATAATCGGGAATTCCAGTACCATCTGGTCAATCTCCGCATCACAATTTCCTCTGACTGCATAGATTCTGTCCTTGTATTCATTTAACATAGCCGTCACCTTTTTGGGGTCATACTCCTGGGGCAGGTCATTTCGCGGACCATGGTATAGAATATCTCCCAATAGAATCAGACGCTTTGCCCCTGAATTCTGAAAAACCTCCAATGTTTTTCTGCAGTAGTATGCAGAACCATGAATATCTGATGCGAACATATACTTCATTATGATTTCCTCCTGGGCATAATCAGCCGGTTATTGTGGTAAAACTCTAGACTATATTTTAAAACCACATCCTGTCATCTGTCAACTGATTCTGCACCATAACCGGTCTCCCTGCATGGCAAAAAACGGCTTTAATCCGGCAATTGTTCTGGAATGGAACATATCAGGTTCCTTCCCCGGTATGCCATCAGTCCGCCTCCTGCATTTACCACCTGAAATCCCTGGTCACAAAGCCGGTTGCAGGCCAGCATACTCTGGCTTCCTCTGGAACAGTAAAAAACTACCGGACAATCCACAGGCAAATCTCCCAAATGTTCCTCCAATTCCTCAAACGGAATATTTCTCGCGCCTGCCAGATGGCATCGCTCAAAAGAATCCCGGTTCCTCAAATCTACCAGATACATATTTTTTCCATATAAAATCCAATTGTCCAATTCCCGCATGGTTATGGTTGGATACCACATAATTCTTACCTGTCCTCTTTTTATTATCAGTATATGTAAAAAGCCGCCCCATGTCCACAGGGCGGCTTTTTGCCGTTCATTACTCTCTTATCTCTGATTGTTGTTCTGGCTGCTGTTGCGGCTGCTGTTCTGATTGTTGTTACGGCTGCTGTTGTTCTGGTTATTGTTTTGGCTGTTGTTCTGATTGCTGTTCTGGCTGTTATTCTGATTGTTGTTCTGGTTGTTGTTTCTGCAGTCATCCATATCATTGTAGCTATTTCTTGCCATAGTATGGTACCTCCTAAAAAAGAAATATTTTTTGTTACAGGAGTAGTATGGCTCATACACAAAATTTTATACCTCAATCTCCCAAAACATTTACAATTCGAATCGGAGTGCGGTAATTCCAGGGAGATGTCTTCACTCCAGTCTTATATGTAGAAGCATGGACTACTTGTCCGTCACCGATATACATACTCACGTGATTGATAGAATTTCCATTTCCGTAAAAAATCAAATCGCCTGGTCTCATCTGGTCTGAACTGATGGCAGCTCCCTGGGTTGCCTGGGCCCTGGAACTGCGGTTCAATGAAACTCCGGCTCCGTTTCTCATAACATAGCTTACGAATCCAGAACAGTCAAATCCTGTGCTTGGACTGCTTCCTGCATCCCTGTACGCACATCCCAAAAACTGAAGAGCGTAGCTTACTAAATTCTGTCTCCGTGTTTCGGACACCTGCTCATTTGCCGTCTCTGTAATTTTGTCTTCCACCTTGGCGCCCGCACCGGAACCTTCCAGTTCTTCAACATTAATAACCGAAACTCCGGAATTCGTAGAAATATATCCCACCGTATCACCAACCTGGATCTCTACCCATCCGGAACCCTCATCTCCCAAAATCTGGTAATAATCCCCGGCCTTTGCCTCTCTCAACACATCATAGGAATCCATAGATACATAAATCGCTGGATTTCCTTCCTCGACTGCCGCTACATAATTGCTGTATTCTGCTCCCGGTCCGCTTAAATCTGAATATGCCGCCATAGCCTGTCCTGAATACAAAGCCGTAAAACACCCGCACACAGCTGCCAAACCGATGCCCTGATATAATCGTCTTATTCTCATAGTGTCCTCCACTGATGCATCCTATACATTTTTCTATCTGTTGTCTTTTCCTGGCTGTCTACAGCCAGTCTCTTTGTATTGTCATAAATTCGTTAAATTTCTGTTTTAATTTTTACAAAAGTGTTAACTACATTTAGAATTATATTTTATTTTTATTAATTTGTCAAGCAAATACTTCCATAAATGTTAAATTAATATTACCAGTTATTACCTTTTGCCGCCCGCAGAAACAAAAATGCCGCGGATTTTTGCTCCTGCCAGTTACGGCATGCAAAAATCCGCGGCACACATGTTATGCCTATGCTTTTTTAAAGTTTCATTCCTTTATCGTCGATGATTCATACGCACAATCGTTATTACCATCCAGATCGCAAGAAGAGGCAGAAGAATCGGGGCCAGCAGTGACAAAATACCGCCCACAATCGCAAATACCAGGTATAAAACAGCAAATACCATCGCTATAATCAGAAGTTTCCAGTACCACTTACTCAAGTCAATATAGTGAAATGATCCCCGATTCTCATAAGATCCTGTATCTCCCATATCATCGGTGCTGCGTCCGGAATCCTCATAGGTGTAAGACCCGTTATAAGCGTTGTATGCGTTCTCCTCTGCTCCGTCAGTCGTGTCTTCAATCGTCTTGGCAATCAGACGGGGATCCCCGATCTCCGCGGTGACCTCTTCCTCCGTTCGCCCTTTTTGCACCTCGCTTGTAATATAACTGTCATAATATCTTATATTTTCCTCAATCACCCTGGGCGGCACATCCCCACTCAGTGCCCTGCGCAGACTCTGAAGAAATTCCTCTTTTCTCATGAAATTCTCCTTCAACCTTCCATTTCTGCATGAGTATCCTGCAATCTATGCTCGAACCTTCTCTTGCGTTATCTTGTTTCTTATGGATTATGGGAATAGTATATCATGTCCATTATCTCTGGTAAAGAACCTCTTTCTAAAATAATTCTTAAGCCGCCATATTTTCGTACGGTCGGTGCGCAGACCTATCTGAACTATTACATTCTTAAAACTGCTGCTTAAACCTTCTCTTTTAGTATCCCTTCCCTATATGCCGCCACCAGTTCCTTCAAATCTTCAATCCTCTCTCCCAGCTCTATCCCCAAATCCGTGTCTCCTACCATCACCCGGGACTGCATCTTCTCCACAATCGTCACCTTAGGAGTATTCTTCTTTCCCGGACAGAAAGGCATATGCTCCGCCAATGCCAGATGATTGGAATTATAAATCAATGTATATCCTGCGATTCCTGTCTTACTCTGATATGCCTTGGAAAGACCTCCGTCTATGATAAACAGTTTCCCCCCTGCCTTCACAGGCGTCTCCCCGTCCTTCAGTTTCACAGGCACATGTCCGTTAATAATATGGGCGCCCCGCGTAGTAAGCCCAAATTCCTTCAGAATCTTATCGCAGTACTCTTCCTTCACACTCAGCTGATAATAAGGATTCATAGATTCTTTATGAGTAGCATGATCTGCTATAAAATAATGCTCAAACGTGGTCATCTTGTCCTTCCCAAACAGCGGCGACTTTGCTCCGCACCACAGATACCACATAAAATCCCTTGCTGTCTCCTTATCCGGATGATTCTCCGCAAGAGAATACGCCCCCTGAACCACCTTATTGATAACATCCATCAATGCTTTTCCGGAATATGGCTTTCCGGAATACGTGATGGACTCAAAGTTCCCATCTTTTTTCATAGGAATACATCCATGGTACAGCAGATTATTATTGTAAGCCTTATACATCGCCCCATGAGAATAAATAAACTTAATATGACGCTGCAAAAGCCCGCTGTGACGGAAGGATGCCTTCAATGTGTGAAGCAGCTCTTCCTCCTCCTTTGTCAATGCCAGCGGATCCTTTGGATTTACGGTGGGGAATTTCATATCCAGCATAGGATATTCCTTGCCTTCTACTGTAACCGTCCCCTTTTCAAAGTCAACCTGTTCCAAAAGCCTCCTGTGATCCATCCCGTACTCCGGGTGACGCTTGATAATCTGCCCCTCCACCTTAAACTGAATTACTGCAATGGCCTTGTGCATTTTAGCCGCCAGCCCCGGGTCTACTGCATCATAGATGTTCTGATCCAGAATATGAGGTGCAAATCTCTCGCACGAATCGTCTCGGTAGGCATTGGCCGCAAACATAGACAAAGGACGTAAGTTAATCCCATACCCATCCTCCAGCACATCAAAACTGTTATAGCTGATGGCAATGCGGAGTACATTGCAGATGCAGGCCAAATTCCCTGTGGCAGCTCCCATCCAGGAGATATCATGATTCCCCCACTGAATATCCACATCATGGAAATTCATCAGTTCATTCATAATCAGATCCGCTCTGGGCCCTCTGTCAAAAATATCACCGATAATATGCAGGCTGTCTATAGTCAGGCTCTGAATCAGTTCACACAGCGCACAGATAAACTCCCCGGCAATCCCCACATCAATAATGGAGCGGACAATCTCACTGTAAAACATTTTCTTATTATCCGCATTGTAATCCACATGCAGCATCTCATCAACAATATAGGCAAAATCCGGCGGAAGTTTCTTGCGGACTTTGGAACGGGTATATTTGGAAGAAACCACCTTACAAATCTGCAGCAGCCTGTATATGGTAATGGTCTTCCAGTCCTCCGTATCATTGCCTGCTTGTACAATCTGATTCAATACCTTGTCCGGATAATAAATCAGATTGGCCAGTTCCTCCTCTTCTGCCTCAGGAATCACATACCCAAATGTCTCCTTAATCTTTTCACGGATAATTCCCGATGAACTCCTCAAAAGATGGATAAATGCCTCATGCTCCCCATGCAAATCACTGAAAAAGTACTCGGTTCCTTTAGGGAGCCCCTGAATCGCTGTCAAGTTGATGATCTCGCTTCCGGCAGCCTTGATGGTAGGGTACTCCCGTGCTAAAAGCCTTAAATATGCTACATCCCTCATTTTCATTCCTCCTGTTTTATAGTCTTACAGAGCCATGTCTTTCCTTCTGCATCCGGTGCAACCCCCTGTCCCGTGAAAAAGGCCTGGCCCTTGCTGACTCATTGCTATTTTTCTTATCTTATAGTAACATAAATAAAAGGAATTGAAAAGTTTTTACAAAAGTACATGATTGGAACAGGAGGGTTTATTATGGATCAGCTTTATGTATTCGGAACCGGCAATGCCACCGTAACACGATGCTACAATACCTGCTTCGCTATTCAAAATTCCGAGAACCGGTTCTTCATGGTAGATACCGGCGGCGGAAACGGCATTTTAAGAATTTTGGAAGATATGGATGTGGAATTGTCCAATATTCATCATATTTTTATCACCCATGAGCACACGGACCATCTACTGGGAATCGTATGGTTGATACGTGTCATAGCTACAAGGATGAAAAACGGATTGTATGAGGGAGATCTGAATATTTACTGTCATGAGGAGCTTCCGGAAACAATTTCCACTATCTGCCGTCTCACGATTCAGAGAAAGTTTTATAAAATGATTGGAGAGAGAATCCATCTCATACCTGTTTATGATGGCCAGACACTTCCCATTCTTAACTTTCCGGTAACATTTTTTGACATCCATTCCACCAAAGCCAGGCAATACGGATTCACCACCACATTGGAAAACAGACAAACCTTTACCTGCTGCGGCGATGAACCGTTTAACTCTGACTGCATAAACTATGTCAAAGGAAGCCACTGGCTGACTCATGAGGCTTTCTGCCTCTATAGCCAGAGAGAACGTTTTAAACCTTATGAGAAGAATCACAGCACCGTAAAGGATGCCTGTGAGCTGGCGGAAACCTTAGGTATCTGCAATCTGATCCTGTGGCATACGGAGGATAAAAATATTGCTAACAGGCAGGCTCTTTATATGGAAGAAGGAAAACCCTATTTTTCCGGACAGTTATATATACCAGAAGACAAGACCATCATCCCCTTGACATAACCGGTTGCTGCTGCGCCTCAGCTCTGCTTTCCAGTTCAGCCCTGCTCTCTGGTTCAGCTTTGCTTTCTGGTTCAGCCCTGCTCTCTGGTTCAGCTCTGCTTTCTGGTTCAGCCCTGCTCTCTGGTTCAGCTTTGCTTTCTGGTTCAGCCCTGCTCTCTGGTTCAGCCATATTTTCTTCTGGCGTTTTATCCTTCATCGGCATCTTCTGCTCTATGGGGCCGCCGGGAATATCCGGGTCTGCCATCTGGTATACCCGGTAATATTCCTTTGTCTCCTGATCTTTCACCGTTTCCGAACGGCTCATTGTCAAAAACTTGGTAATTTCATAGCAGTCAATCCATATCTCATTATTTCCATCTTTCTGGGATTCATCAAAAATCAGCTGAATTCCAAAATGAAGATGGGGCTCATCAATGTTATTGGTATTTTCCGTTCTGCTGTATCCTGTTCTTCCAAGATATCCAATTACATCTCCTGCCTGCACCAGACTTCCTTCCTGCAGGGATTTGTGATAAGGATAATTCTTCCTCAGATGCGCATAGTAGTAATACCTTTTTCCGTCCAGACTGCGGATTCCCAGCCTCCATCCACCGTACTGATTCCAACCTATGGCTTCTACCCGCCCGGATTCCACAGCGATCACCGGCGTACCTACCTGCCCCATCATATCATGTCCTAAGTGCTGTCTCTTAAACCCATAACTTCTTGATACGCCAAAATCATCATAATCATTATACGGATAATTTTTTGCAATGGGTGAAAAGGCTTTCAGCCCATATTTCGTTACCCAGATAGTCCCCCTCTCCACATCCCGCTCTGCCAGTTCATCCTCCCGCACAAATGCCGGTGCGTTGGCCTCCGGTATCTCAATGCGGTACGTTCCCACCATCC
>CAJUPP010000093.1 GCA_910588325.1 uncultured Hungatella sp. | reverse complement strand
CCATTATCGTCAACTGCAATCCGGAAACCGTGTCCACAGACTACGACACCTCCGATAAATTATATTTTGAACCGCTGACCCTTGAGGATGTATTAAGCATCTACAAGAAAGAAAAGCCTCTGGGAGTCATCGCCCAGTTCGGCGGCCAGACACCCTTAAACCTGGCTTCTGATCTGGAGAAAAACGGTGTGAAAATCTTAGGCACCTCCCCTTCTGTCATCGACCTGGCCGAGGACCGGGACTTGTTCCGGGCCATGATGGAGAAACTGGATATCCCCATGCCGGAATCTGGCATGGCTACCACCGTAGAGGAAGCCACAGCTATTGCAGAGCGGATCGGATATCCAGTTATGGTTCGCCCTTCCTATGTGTTAGGCGGCCGCGGCATGGAGGTCGTCTATGACAAAGAAAGCATGACCGGCTATATGAATGCCGCCGTAGGGGTGACACCGGACCGTCCGATTTTGATTGACCGGTTCTTAAACCACGCTATGGAATGTGAGGCAGATGCCATCAGCGACGGCACCCACGCTTTCGTGCCTGCTGTTATGGAGCACATTGAACTGGCAGGAGTTCATTCCGGCGACTCCGCCTGCATCATTCCTTCCGTCCATATTTCCCCGGAAAATGTGGAAACCATCAAAGAATACACGAAAAAGATTGCAGAAGAAATGCACGTCAAGGGCCTTATGAATATGCAGTACGCCATCGAAAATGGTAAAGTCTACGTTCTGGAAGCCAACCCAAGAGCCTCCCGGACCGTGCCGCTGGTATCCAAGGTCTGCAACATCCGCATGGTGCCTCTGGCTACGGAGATTATTACCTCGGAACTGACCAGACAGCCATCCCCGGTTCCCGGCTTAAAAGAGCAGGTGATTCCAAACTACGGCGTGAAAGAAGCTGTATTCCCGTTTAACATGTTCCAGGAGGTAGATCCCATTCTGGGACCGGAGATGCGTTCCACCGGAGAGGTGTTAGGTTTATCCCCATCCTACGGCGAAGCGTTTTTCAAAGCTCAGGAGGCAGCCCAGTCCAAGCTTCCCTTAAGCGGCACGGTACTTATCTCTGTTAACCGAAAGGACAAACCGGAGGTAGTTGACGTTGCCAGAAGCTTCCACAAAGACGGGTTTCGAATCATCGCTACGGGACGCACCTACGAGCTGATTGCCGAGGCCGGCATTCCGGTGACCCGTGTCAACAAACTTTATGAGGGACGCCCCAATATCCTGGATATGATTACCAACGGAGATATTCAGCTGATTGTCAACTCCCCCTCCGGCAAAGAAAGCGTCCATGATGACAGCTATTTAAGAAAGAATGCCATCAAGGCCAAGATTCCCTATATGACTACCATGGCAGCCGCCAAGGCAACCGCCAAGGGAATCCGATATGTAAAAGAACACGGCCAGGGACAGGTGAAATCCCTGCAGGAGCTTCACAAAGAGATTCATGACAAAGACTGATATCCGACTTTTTCAAAAAAACAGTGCCAGGCACCGGTAATAACCGCCCTGGCACTGTTTTAATCAGAATAAAAGAACTCAACATGAAAGAAGAGCCTGCCTCTCAGGCATCGCTTTTTCTTCCGCCTCCTTACATCTCATATCAGTTATATTTTCTCATAACGCTCCACATCAATAACAAAAATTGTGGCTCCTCCCAATTCCACAGTCATAGGCATCATCATGTAGCCTGCTGAAATGGAGGAAATATTAGGTGCAGGAACATTGCATGTGATTTTCTGTCGTTTTCCGCAAGTGTCCTTAATCAGATGAATGGCATCATCCACTTTCTCTGCTTCCGTACCGATCATCAATGTAACATTTTCCTTTTTCAGAAAACCTCCTGTAGTGGCAAGACGAGTTACACTGAACTGATGCTCATTTAGAACATCTGTCACTCTGGTACCATCATCGGAGCTAACAATTGCGTAAATAATCTTCATAATCTGCACCTCACTTTTCATTGTTTGTTTATTTTGTTACCTGTGTAATCTGCCTCTGTCCGGAGCCATCCAACACATACTGAACCTGTGCCCTCTCCCCTACAGACAAATCCGGCGGATTATCCCCCCAGACAAACTGATAGGATGTTCCGTCACTGGTCTGTATGGTTATTCCAGTTGGATCCAATGCAGTAACCGTTCCACTAACAGAACTCCTATTTCCGGAAGCAGTAGTTCCGCCCGAAGATGTGGTTCCGCCTGGCGAAGTAGCTCCGCCCGGAGATGTCGCCCCGCCCGAAGACGTGGGGCCAGTAGGCCCGGTAGTCTGCCCCGGAGAGGTCGGTCCATTGGAGGCAGTTCCCCCCGTAGGGCCAGTAGGCCCGGCGCTGCCTCCCGGAGTCGTTCCATTATTCGTAGTTGTAGAAGGTTTGTTTGTCTGATTCGAATTGGTTGTCGTTGTG
Organism: uncultured Hungatella sp.; assembly: GCA_910588325.1. GTDB lineage: Bacteria > Bacillota > Clostridia > Lachnospirales > Lachnospiraceae > UBA3402. Next base: position 8,819 of record CAJUPP010000093.1, on the reverse strand, counting down.
TTTGTTGTTGTGTTTGTCGTTGTTTTAGGCTGTGTATCTGTCAAATAGCTTTTTGATACATAGGCTACATGTCCATTATAGTTCACTCTCATCCAGCCATTGGAGGACTCCCCTGTCACTTCCACCTTCTCACCTTCTGCCAAAGCGCCCAATACCTCAGAACTCGTAGAATAACTGCTTCTTACCCTGACAGAGGAAGTGGCATACATATTCTTTTTGACATCTGTCACCTTATACTGAGCCGCTGCTGTAGTCGGCGCCGCTGTGGTCGGCGCCGCGGTTTGCGCTGTGGTATGCGCTGCTGTCGGGGCCGCGGTAGTCTGAGGCGCTGCTGTCGGCGCCTGAGTCTCCTGAAAATCAGTCTGTCCCTCCAAAGACTCTGCTCCTGGCTCTGCCGGCTGTGTCTCCCCTGTAATAATCTCTATCCTCGTGTTCCCTTTGCTTTCTCCCTGTCCGGCTTCTCCCAAACCATTATCGCTGCCGCCTTCCGGAACACTCTCCACTCCTGCGGCTGTGGTTCCATTTATCATCACACCTTCACCATTCCCGCAGGCTGTCAACATAGCTGCGGTTACGGCTGCTGTCAGAATCATCAATCTTTTTTTCATTGTCATTCCTCCACCTGGAACTATCTTCTTCGTTTAAACAAAAATTTAATACCTGTACAGTAAGCCTCCATGTGCCCAACGGACAGGTTGCACCACCATGAATTATACCTTATGTACAACTGCATTTCTACTGTTTCTTACTGGCAACGCTACTTAAGCAATGGCAAAAGATTTCCCACCTCTTTCTGTGCCACCGGCTGAAGAAACGAATCATAACTATAGAAACAATATCCGCTTACTGCCCCGCTGTCTCTGCCCATACTTACCTCCCGGCTGATAATATCATCCCTGCGCAGCCACTCCGAAACCTCATTATAATCCTTCACATCAGAACCTGCCTTGTAAAGTCCCAGCCCCAGATACAATGTCACATTTCCTCTGCTCTTTAATTCCATCCAGGTTTTCAGATTCTGTTCAAAGGCATAAGGAGCAGCTTCCCCGGATGACTTTTTCGTCTCAAATCCCCAATACAGCTGAGGCATGACGTAATCAATAAATCCATCCTGAGACATAAAACGGTCAATATCCACAAACAGATTACTATCACTTCTTAAATGTTCCACATACCCCTGGGGGCTGATACCAAACAGCACCTGCGGCTTCTCTGCCTTCACCGCCTGATACACCCTCTGAATCAAATCACTGACCTGATTTCTCCTCCATTGTGCAATAGGATCTGCACTGCCGGATGCCTCATATTCCGGTTTGTCAAACCATCTGCTTTCCGACTGATCATTCAGTGCCGGATAAAAATAATCATCAAAATGGACTCCGTCTACGTTGTATCCCCGTACAATCTCCGCAACTCCGTCTACCACCATTTTCTTTACTGTCTCCACGGAAGGATTATAGTAGTAGGCATTATCATGCTTAAGCACATAACGGTCATTGGAAGCATCCCCGTCCGACAGCCACCTCTTGGCCGGACTGTCCGGCGACACCTCTTCCCAGGACATCAGATATCCTGTGACCCGGTATGGATTAATCCATGCATGAAACTTAAGCCCTCTGGCGTGGGCCGACTCAATCATATAAGCCAACGGGTCATAGCCAGGATTCCCGCCGGAAAACTTAGACCAAGGAAAGATTGAAGACGGGTACATGGCATCTCCGTGGGAACGGACATGTACAAACACCGCATTCAGTCCCCAGGATCGGCAGTTGTCAAACATCTGGTCTACCGCAGCCTGAAAAGCTGCCTGTTCTTTTGGAAGCTGATTCCAGGTAAGATAAGGAATCCAGACTCCCTTCAACTCTTCACCGGAACCGGGCGAGCCATAATACCCTGGCCCATATTGCTGTCCCGGCCCTGCACCATAAGCCCTGAATGGACTTCCGGCCAGACTTCCCAACACAATCATCAATACGCAAATCCATGATACATATCTGTAACTGCCCTTCTTCATCTTTCGCCTCTCATTTCCTTTTTTTCCAATTGCTGGTTTTATTGTACCATAGGGCAGTTCGGAATACTATTTAAGTTTTTATAACAATTTATTCTAAAATTACACATCACATTTCTTACAAATATCTTTCAGGCAGCATCTGTCACAGTAGGGCCTGGTCCTTGCCGTACAGATTTCCCGCCCATGATACACCAAACGGTGACAGAAATCACTGCCTTCCTCCGGTGGAATCAGCTTCCACAAAGCCATCTCCACCTTCTTGGGTTCCTTAATCCCATCTACCAATCCCATGCGGTTCACCAGACGGATACAATGGGTGTCCGTCACAATAGCCGGCTTTCCAAATACGTCCCCCATAATCAGATTGGCACTCTTCCTGCCTACCCCCGGAAGTTTTAGCAACCCATCAAAATCATCCGGAACCTTCCCCTCATACTGGTCCCGCAGGATCTTCATACATGCACTGATATCCCTTGCCTTGCTGTGTCCCAGCCCGCAGGGCTTCACAATCTTCTCAATCTCCTCCACATCCGCATCCGCCAATGCGCTGACATCCGGAAACTTCGCATATAGATCTTCCACCACCACATTCACCCTGGCATCCGTGCACTGGGCCGCCAGACGCACGCTGACCAAAAGCTTCCAGGCCTCATTATAGTCCAGAGTACATCCTGCATCCGGATATTCCTTTTTCAGCCTCTCAATAATCTCCAATGCCAGTTTCTTTTTTTCCTGTTCCTCTTTTGTCAATTTCTTCTTCGCTGGTTCTTTCTTTACTGATTCATTTCCTAACGATTCCCTTTTCGCCATCCGTATCTTCCCCTTGTTATGATCCTTTTCAATCTAATCCGTAAAATCAAAAAATAAATGGTCGATTTTTATCTCTTTACCATCAATTCTTCTAACATGCCTGGAAAAATAATGCGGTTCTATATAAGTAATATCTCTGGATAATCCCTCTGCATCATTATTCTCTTTTATCTTTTCTCCCAGGGTCTTAACAATTCCGGGCAAACTCCCTTTAAGCACGTAACCGATCAATGCATTTTCCGTAGAAAAAGAACCGTAGCGTCCAGATACATAATGCTCTACTCCCGTATCAATGTATCTCTTACTCAGATAAGCATTTCCCTCAGCCAGATTTTTACATTCCGCTCCAAAATATCTGTCATCAGACGCCCATGTTCTAAAACAAAAATCAATCTTAGGTGCCTGTCCCCTTGGCTTCGCCATAGTCTCATCCATATGCTGTGTTACAGGATATAAGTGAAGCTTTATAACCGTAGCCCTATTTTCACGGAACCATCGCTGTTGAATAAAAGCATACCAGTCTTCCGTAATTTTATCTTCACTCTTTCCCTCGTCAGCTTTATACTCAGATTTTATCATATCATGGTATGACATCCAGAATATCTCCAATATCTCTCTGACTCCTTCCGGCCCCAATTCTTCCGCCAAATCAGTTGGAACTGTCGGAGTGTTTATAACTTTTGACAAACTCACTGCTTATTCCTCCAACTTCTTACTATCTGTGCGTATATTTCATCAGCATCTCTGCAGGCTGCAGCATAAGTCCAATATCTTATCTGATTGGGTTTTATTAAATAAATGGATAATCCTTCAAAAATCATCATATTTCGTCTGACATATAGACCGTCGGCATATTTCGTAACCAATCGTGCATCCAGTTCTTTTAAAACCTCTTCCAAATCACTATTTTCGCTATCAATATACTCTGTTTTCTTTTCCTGGGTATCCAAAGTCACCTTCATAACCAACAATGGCATATTGCCAAAGAACATCTGAGTCCGGAATTTCCGCTTTTCACCAAATGTATTTTTCAGCACTTCTAACAAAGCCGATTCATATGTTTTTAAATTGTCTTTTTCACATTTAATCACAATTTTTTTTCTCATGAAGGCAACATTATATCCCAATATGTATTTCAAGGCGTCTTCAATAAGATATTTTTCATAATCATAAAGGCCATATAAATGATAGACATACTCATCAATAACCGCATACCTGTCTGGTTTCCTCATAACATTATCATAAATTGCATCAATTTCTTTCTCTATCGTTTCAGTAAAAAAAGGAACAGGAAATCGTTTTATCTCTTTTGCCTCTAATTCACTTCTCTCAATAATCCATCTGCCGCTTGTCATAAGCACATAATATGAAAATAGTTTGCTGCTTAATAAGATACAAAGAAACTTCAGATATCTTTCATCCCCGTGTATTCCAAGAATACTATGTTTAAAAATCGCATCATAATCCAGCAATGCACAAACCAATCTTCCATTTTTTGGAGATTGCTTTATCAAAAGATGGGGTGCTTGGAATATTTCAAAATTTTTATTCGAAATTCGTTCAAAATTAATGTCTTCATTTGTTTTTAAACTACTCTGTTCAATCACAAAGGGCCTCATATCTTTTACATCTACAACTGTCTTCCCCTTCATAAAGGGATATTCACCTGTCTTATTGCCAACTTTATATCCCTCTGCAATATTTAATCTGCCTATGGTCGTTTCCTCGAGTGTATTGTATTTCTCAGTAATCTTCTCAATCAATTCCAAATCCCTTGGCCCACCGAACATACATATCTTCCATACAAATGGATTCTCTATTAAATCTAGGGGTATCTTACATATATCCAACGGCTCAATGAAAAACTGACGTCTATCTTCAACGGTATAAGTAGGTTTTGGCGTACAATACAGCACATATGGTTCTTCCTGTTTTCCGATTCCTCTTTGATAAAAAACAGCAACTGCTGGTGATTTTGCATTCTGAAACAGCTGCCCCTTATACCCGGTAAAATTAATAATTGTTGCTACTTTATTCTCTCTGAAAAAATTTTTTCTGTAAACCATATTGGTAACCGAAATATTAAACAGAAATCCTTTGCTGGGCATTAACAGACATATCCATCCATTTTTCCTACAAAGTTTTGCTGCTTTCCACGTAAATGCCTGTGAAATCTGGTTATCTCCGACTGTCAGCTGCCATTCTTTCAAAAATTCAACAGCACTGTCCGTAAGATGGCTCTCCCATGGCGGATTTCCAATAATCATATCAAATTGAATATCATTAAACATTGCTTCCTTATCAAAAAAATCAACAGAAAACAAATTACTGTCTGTTAAACTCGGAAATATAAGCTCATCCCAGATATTTACAGGATCAAGATAGTCACACAAAACCAGACAAAGGCTAAATGAAGCAATTCTTATCGCTTCCTCATTTTGGTCTACTCCATAGATATGCCTTTTAAGCAGCTCCTTTAACATTTCTGAATTAATCTTACTGGTTCCATTCTCTGTCATCCACCTTGAAATAATCCTTCTGTAAATTTCGACCAAAAATACTCCCGAACCACATGATGGGTCCAGAACTTTAAAATCCTTATGATAAGTTCCTTCCCAAGGATAAATCTCATCTGCTAACATTTCAACCAAATGGTATGGCGTATAATATGTCCCATGTCTCCCTTTACTTTTATCTTCCTCCATTTCCATTTGAAACAGCATTTCATAAATCGTGCTTATCAATTGAATAGGAATTAAATCAAATGTATACAAAGGCCACATATTATACTGCCCTGACGGGAAGTCGATATTTCCAACTAAAAAAGCCCTCAATAGTATCAGGTCTGATTCTTTTACATTTTCTAATTCCTCTTGAAAAACTGGAAACATACCACCATTAAACTTATCCTGAAAAAATTGAAATAAATGATATGTAGCCTTCTTATTCTGCAGTACATCCGAAAATGCTTTTGCCCCATCACAAAAACGGCAGTAAAATGTCTCCGGAAATATCGTATTATTTCCGCAATATCCTCTGTCTTCTAAATATTTAATCAGAATTGCTCTGCCTAATAGACAGTGTACTGCTTTTACCTGGCCGATACTTTTTAAAAGTTCATTTCTTGTATATTTCAAATTCCTTATCAGCACGGAATCTATTCTGTTTTGTATTTTAAACCGGGAATTCTCTCTTCTCCAATACACTCCTGTTTCTAAATTAATTCGTCTATAATGCTGAATTTGTCTTTCAAATTCTATCTGATTCGCAAACTTCAATTTTGTAATCAAAGCCGCTTCCGGATCCAATTCACCATTATAAAGTTTGGGTGATTCATAATTACTGAAAATAAGCAACTCTTCTGGTGTAACTACAAACAGCAACGGAGCATCTCCTATATTCCATGCCATCCGGTGAAGCTGCGCAATCTTATCTGAATTGTATTCCTCCACCACGGAAAAATATATCACTGGAACCTTAGCTGGTTCTCCGTTTACCCGCAAAAAATAAACTGCATTTACACCCATTTTTTCTTTTACAGTGGTATAAAAATGGCGCTGAAATGCTGTCATCTCTTCAGATTCATTTCTGACAAGCCCATTAGAAGAATCTATATCCAGTTTTCGAAATAGCTGTCTTAAATTTTCTCTAACATCCATTTAAATTTCCTTAACCCTATCTTTTCAATAATCATACCATAAAAATCCAATGGGGTAAAGCGATATGCCATCCCTATGCCCAAATCTCCGCTTTCCATACACATTTTTAAGGCCTTTGCAGCCAGTGCAAAGGCCTTAGCAGAAATACTACCTAAATCTCCATCCTGTCATTTCCCATGATTTTAAAAATTGCAGTTCCTCCTTCCGGAATCTCATATGAAAAATAAATCCGTCCGTCCCGACATGTCGGTTTCACCTCCCGTCCCTCTAAAAGTTCCCTGACAGAGACTTCCTTCCCCCAATGATTCTCCACAGAAAATTCTCCGCACGTTTCTCCTGTCCCGTAAGAAAAAGCAAATATAAGGCTTTCCTTCTTATCATCCAGTCTCTGACAGGAAATATCCTCTGCAGACACTGACACGCTCTTTAAATTACACCTCTTCTCAAGAAGCTCAATCAGCTTGCCAGCTCCATTTTCTCCCTGACGGTGGCAGGCATACCAGACAAAGGTTGACACATAGTAAAAACTTCCCTTTCCATAATCCGCTCTGATTACTGCCGGCCTTCCGTCTTTATAAATGCCTATAGCCTCTGCTCCAGAATTCTCCAGGCTGATTTGACGCCTGTCATGCCCTCCCTGTACCACTGCTCCATTTATCTGAAATTCCAAATCCCCCTCTTCAAAATCCAGCAGTTCAAATCCCAGAGCCTCTGAAAGCCCTTCTCCCGGTATCTGCCGGTACAAAAGCCCCTGTCCGTCCACTTCTCCGAATTTCCCATCACAGACACAGATGCCGCCATTTTCCACATACGTAAGCAATGCCTGGGAAAGCTCCCGGTTCATAGTAACCTGGGTTGTCACAAACAAAACCTTTGTTTTCTGTATTTCTCCGCCGCATATCTGCTCCGGCGTCACGAATTTTACCGGTATATTCTGCCTCCACAAGCTTTGGTACAGCCCGGCCAGAGAATCCAGATAAATACTGTCCGGCGCCCCGATACCGGTTCCCCGAAATCCCATGGTATAAGCCTTTGTAAAATCATGGTTCAGACGGTCATAAAGGATCGCCGCCGTTTCCGTCTCCGGCATAGCTGTCTCAAAAAGTGGTTCCTCTTCCAGAACCTGATGGATCTGTCTGGCAACCTTTGTCCGAACCGTTTCCCTGCCTCCATGATCTACCAGCCCCCGTCCCCCTGTCTGAACACCCTTGCGAAACGGCTCCCATTTCCAGTAAATCAATCCCTTGGCTCCATGGGAAACCGCCTCCCAGCACCACTGCCACAGTTCCTTTGGAGATACGCTTCCATCCGGATTAAACATGGACGCATGGTGTGTCTGCATCTCAGAAATAGAAAATACACCATCCTTCGCCGCCGAATGCGCTCCTGCCATAATCTGATGTCTTCTGACCGCCGGAGTATGTTTAGAAAAGAACTTGGGATAAAAAGAAATACCATACCGATCTACTTCTTTTGCCACTCCCCAGTCATCAGACGGACGGTCATAATAGGCATCCATGGCTACCGTCGCATGAATATTATCCGCCAGAATCAAATGCTGTGTATCAGCCTTTTCCACTGCCCTGCACATATACTGCAAAATCATTCCGATATTGTCCTTATGGAACTGCTGATAATCCACAGTTGCCGTCACGCTTGCCCACATCCATGGGGTAAACTGCACCTGCTCCCATGCATCATAAACTCTGTCCCACGCATCATTTAACTGTTCCAGCGTCCCGTATTTTTCCTTCAGCCAGACTCGGAAGCAGTTTAATGTATAGGCATCAAAACTGGTAAACTGCGTCTCATTCCAGATATCATATCCCCGCAATGCCGGATACTCCCTGTATGCTTCTGCCACTTCCGTATACTGCTTCCCAATCAAAGCCTGCACCTGTGGATGATTGAAATTCAGGTAGCCGTAACTTATGGTTCCCAAATCTTTGCAGCCCTTCCTGTCTACACAGTAGTAATCCTCCTTACACAGAAAATCCGGTGCATACTCAAGTGCCGTAATCTGTCCTGCCAACTCCATGATAACACTGATTCCGATTTTCCCCGCATACTCCAGCAAAGCCTTTCCCGTGCCATAGGGATAATCCGGCCCTTTTTCTTCCCACCAATACACGGCTGGCCACACCACAACCGTGTCAAAGCCGGCCTCCTTCATGGCCTTTAAACTGTTCTGGATATCCTCCATTTTCTGTTCACGCTCTACCTTAAACACCACACCATACATAAATTCATTACTCTTCTTCATATTCCGCTCCTTTCCCGAAGAGACGCTTTCCTGTCTCGGACAGGCTTCGTCTTCCTGCAGCCGTTCGTACTGT
>CAJUPP010000092.1 GCA_910588325.1 uncultured Hungatella sp. | reverse complement strand
AATGGCTGCCACAAAGGTTGGGGATAATATTTTCTTGGGGATAATATAAAAAAGACTGACACAAAAGTAGCGGCTCCCGGTTCATCGCCGGAGGCCGCTGCTTCAACTTTTATTAACATCAATTTAATTGAATATCCATTGCGTATGCATAGGAAATAGTCTCTCCCGTCTTTGTGGCTTTATATCCTTTCTCCTTATGTGAGTAGTCGGAAATCTCCACTGATCCAAAGGTCTTAAACTTCTCGTATATACGGTTCAGCACTTCTATCTCTGCATCAGAAAGCACACCTTCCGGAATATCACACTCTGGAACTACCTGATGTTTTTCATAGCCCCCATCATAAAATACATCGATGTGGGCAATATGATCTGCTTCCATCTTTCCAAGAATCATATCAAAATGATCTGGCACTGGTCCATAAGGCAGATGTGCATATTTCAAGCCAGATATTGATATCCCATTTTCTTTATAGAAAATCATATCCGAGTAGTTGAGCAACTTCATAAGCTTAGTTTTCAGTAATTCAGTGCTCTTATTCGCAAAAAACAGAACCATGGCGCAGAGCTTCTCATAATCAAACCCCTTGAAGCCGTTTTCCTCACAAGGAACTCTTGAGAAAAACAAATCAAAGAAACGTCTGCCAACTCGATATTCCGTATCTTGTTCAAGTTTACCAACAGTATCAAGCAGTTTTGCCTTTTGCCTTTCATCAAGGACAATCTCATTCTCCGTTAGATATGTCCTCATATTTTCAGGCTCACGTAAGAACAGAAGAAGACTATTATGAGCCTTATCTTGGATAGAGCCATTCTCATATCTGCAGATAGTCTTATCTCCCCAGTTCAAGAGCTTAGCAAAACTTCTCTGGCTGAGCCCATACTGTTCTCTTATTTTCTTGATTTCCTCCGGCAGCAAAAGTTTATGCTTTCTACGATATTCGTTGTATGCATTAATAAGCGTGGCGTTATCAAATTCCTCGCAATAGAACTCTTCTCCACACTCAGCACAAACCAATACCTGGGCATCAACTTCGATTGGCTCGCCACAAACATCATAGGTTTCTTTCTTAATAACTACCTTAGTCTCGACTTCTTTTCCACATTCCTCGCAATATTTCTTCATCGACGCCACCTCCTTTCCTAAGCAAAATCGTCCTCGTGGAATCCAATACATTTCAGGATATCTTCTCCGTTCTCCTGAACAATTTTTACTTTTACGTAAAATTGCATTCCATCAATATTCTTTTTGAATTCCCAAATGTCTCCTGGACGATTAGGATCATGATCCTGCTTAGGGCCTTTGTAGTAATCACCGACAACAAGCCCTAGAATCTCATTTTTTGCATCTGTGATAGTAAGACCATGTTGCGCCAATGCTTGCATGTTTTTTCTTCTTGGAACAAAATCATATTTTCCTGCAGACAGTAGCCGCTTGACATCAGCAAGATATGCTACAATCTGCGCGTTGCTTGCTTGATTACTCACTCAGTCACCTCCGTGTACTTTATATTATACTCAAGGATCCTAAAAAGTCAAGAAAAACACGGTCATATGACCGTATTATATTGGATTACTTCTCTCGTGGTATCCTACACATACCTGTCTTTCCCCAAATCCCTTGCTCCATACTGAAAAATGCAGCTTTTATCTTTTCTCGATGTTCAGCCGACGCAGGTACCGCCAGATAATCTCTGACAGAACACTTTGGAAAAGTAATCTTTAATATTTCTCCCGCAGGCACACCGGTGACCTCTTGAAGCTTGATGCATATTTCATGGAAATACTGAGCTTCCTGTTTTCTGCTTCGATGATTATAAATCACTACACTCTGTCCCTGCTGAAGATAATCCCTGACTTCTTCATAAAATGTATACTTGATACTCTTTACAGCTCTCTTACCAACAGACTTTACCAGCATTCCGTTATCCGGATCCACAAACACAATATCGACACCTTTTAGTATTTCCAATGCCCTATTATGCCATTCTTCACGCATGGCGACGGTTACCGGATCATTGTAATATTTTGCATTCGGGATAAGATTCTCTCTTTCCAAGGCATCTATTGAGCGACAATCGGACTTCGCAATACTTGTAAGCCTTTCTGCCAGTTTTTCATCACATATCCATAGCTTAATCGGAATGAGATATTTCCCATCTTCCTGCTTGAAAGTTCCATCGGACTTCTTCTCAATTTCCATCGGCTCGACACGATACCAGTTCACCCCTATGGATAGTCCCTGCGCCTGTAAAGCCTTAAGCAACCCTATCTTTCCATAATCGCCGATATCGCCGGCATATCTATCCTGCATATCATCACCTACGCAGCTTCCCCGAAGAATTTCTCCGCAATCTCATCCAGTTGGCTTTTGATCATATCGAAATCCCCGTCCAGATTCAGTGTTCTCACTCCAATCTGATTCCCGCTCATCCAATCATTACAAAACTCGGAAAACCAACAAACAATATTTCTTTTGGAATACCCTGCTGCAGGGAATAATCCCGCAAAGAAAATTTGATGACCGACCGTTCTGTGTTTTTATGCAAAAGAAAAATAAAATACATCATAGCAATCACATTGGAAAGCATCGTGGCAATAGCAGCTCCTGTCACACCAAGTTTTAGCGTGAAGATCAAAACCGGATCAAAAATAATATTCAAAATCCCGCCTAACGCCACACCAAAACTGGCTTCTTTTGAATACCCTTCTGCCCGGACAAGGTGTGCCAGGCACGCATTCAGCACAGTAGGGAGCCCGCCAATCGTAATCGTCCATAGTACATAGTTGGAACAATAGCCATATGTATTCGCGTCCGTGCCAAGCAGCGGGAAGATAACCGGACGTATCAGATACATGATAATGCCATACAAAAAGGAAATGGCAGCGGCGCTTCATATGCTGAAAGCAGCACATTTTTTCGCTTTTTCCCTGTCTCCGGTTCCAAGACTCCGTGAAATCAGGCTTGAACCCCCTATTCCAAACAGATTTGCAATTCCCGTAAGCATGACAAAAGGCGGCATTGCCAGCGTCGCAGCCGCCACCTGATTCGGATCGTTCATCTGACCGATGAAAAAAGTATCTGCCATATTATAAATGACTGTTATGATTTGGCTGATAACCGTGGGGATAATCAGCGTTATCACTGCCTTTGAAACCGGCATATGTTCAAAAAGCTCCGTATTATCTGTTTTCATGGATAACATCCTCCTCTGCTTTCATCCGAATAGCAATACATTCAATAGAAAATCGGTAACTGGCATCCTTATCAATGTCAGAAACAGAAAAACCGCCGCTATTCTCATGTGCAAAGAATCCGTGCATGACACTCCTTAACAAGCGTTGATAATGAATCTGCCGGTTTCCTTCTATTCCATAATCGGAAATAACACGCAGGATTGGTTTTACGATCTTTTCTGCCTCCGATTCCAACAACGGAATGTCAAGTGTATGTACGCCCATGATAATACAGTAAAGCTCTGTATGCTCTCTGGCAAACCGGCGATATGCATTCGCAAGTGAAAACAGTGCTTCGTCCCGTAACTTATCTGCAATTGATGCCTCTTCCAGCCCAGTCAGTATATTGACAGCACAAATTCCAACTTCAGCCAGCAAATCACTCTGGCCTTCAATATGATTATACAATGATGAGACCTGTACACCCAAGGATGCCGCCAGATTGCGCAGGGAAAAAGCAAGCAATCCATTTTTCTCAATTTGCTCTAATGCTGTGTTAACTATAATTTCCTTTGTAAGTCCTTTTTTTGCCATTCCCCCTCCAAACGAACAGTGTTCATAATAACTCTATTTTAAGTGAACACTGTTCGTTTGTCAACATTTTCTTTTTGTCAATCATGGCTTTTGTCTTACTGCCATATACATTCCTATACCTTGCTATATATTGGCTCTATTATTATACACTTTTCCCATAAACTGCACAAATTCCCCCTCTGTCTTTGTATACTTTTTGTTTCCAGAACAAAACTTTCTTAAAACAGCAGCCATGTTTTGGTACCCAAGCCAATATCTTTTCCTTGAAATCCCAATATATATCCGTTATAATGACTATACAAAAGATAAATACAGTATTTTAATTATCAATTTTTACCAAAATTAGTGAAAAGGCAGGATATAACCGATGGTACGCATCACAGCATTGATGGATAACAACCACTCTGAAAACAAAGCTCTCATCGCAGAACACGGGCTTTCGTATCTGCTGGAATGGGAGGAACACCGTCTTCTTTTCGACTGCGGATCTGGCCCTGGTTTCTGGCACAATGCAAGAAAATTGGGACGCAAGTTACATCATCTGGATGCCGTGGTCTTAAGCCACAGCCATTACGATCACGGGGCAGGATACCGGGATCTTATCGAACTTGGAGGCGGCAGTCCTTTACTCTGCACCGGCCCCGATTTTTTCCAGCCCAAATTCGCCTTTGACGGTGTGCGGTATACGGATCTGTCCTGCGGCTTTGATACCGGTTTTCTAGCAGAACACGGCATCCGCCATCAGGTGATAACAGATATGACAGAACTTTTTCCCGGCATTTTTTTAGCTGCCGGATTTCCCAGAACCCATGGGTTTGAGACCATTCCCAAACGGTTTGTCCGACAGACAGAAGACGGTTTTATCCCTGATGACTTCTGCGATGAGATTTGTCTTGTCCTGGATACCGGAGATTCTCTGGCCGTGCTGGTCGGCTGTTCCCATCCAGGCATCCTCAATATGATTAAGCACATTCACACACGGCTGTCCAAGCCTGTATCGGCAGTGTTCGGCGGCGTCCATCTGGTGGAGGCAGACGGTGAACGGATTAAGGCCACAGTAGACGCACTAAAACAGATGGGGCTTAAGACATTAGGACTCAGTCATTGCTCCGGAGAACCGGCAGAACAGGCAGTCTGCCAGACGCCAGATATCCTGGGATGCCATCTGGCTGCAGGCGACTGTATTTTTCTTGGTTAAGCCATGCTTTTAGAGGATTTAGCCAAGGAACTGGTGGAGGTCACCTCCTCCCTGGTAGGAGGCCGCACCGTCAATATCATGAACACAGACGGGATCATCGTGGCTTCCACCGAACAATCCCGTATCGGAACGTTTCATCAGGGGGCGCTGGAGGCCGCACGGTTCGGCAAACTGGTCAGTATCCGTTCTGACCAGCTAAAGCAGTATCCCGGCGCCAGAGAAGGCTTAAACATGCCGCTGCGGGTAGGGGGCTCTACCATAGGTGTGGTTGGGCTGCGGGGAGAACCTTCCGAGATCCAGTATCTTGCCAAGCTTTTGGAAGTATATGCCGCCAAGTATTATCAGCTGGAAGCCATCGCCAGGCCAAGGCTGGCGGAAAGTGAGCTGCGAAGCCGGCTGTTAGGCTTTCTTTTGATGCCCACAAGAGAGTCCATCGGCCAGGCCCAGGCACTGATGGATTCTATGAAGCTTCGGCTGGAGTTTCCCCTTACGGTAGAAGTTATCTCCTTTCTTGATGATACTTATGGCATGGAGCAGGCCCATCTCATTGATTTCCTCTCCGGGCACCAGCTGCTCAAAACAGGGCAGGATGTATGGGGCATGGTAAATGACCGGCTGATCCTTCTGAGAAAAAAAGGCGGCATTTCATGGCGACGGCTGAAAGAAGAAGATTCCAACATATTTTTTCAGCACTGCCGCTTAAGCATCAGCGATCCCTGCCTGAGCATCTGGGATATTCATCAAGGGTATGAACAGGCCTCTGCGCTGGATCGTATGTCTGAAATGCCGTTTAATGATATCAGGCAGTTGTCTACCCGGTGTGACTATATGCTTTATACCACCTCTGCCTGCTGTGAAGAATTCATGGAGGGATTGTATCATAAACTGACGGCTGTCTTCCATGAGCCGGAGCTGACTTCCATCCTTGTCACGGCACGGAGTTATTATGACTGCAGCCGCAGCGTATCCCAGGCTGCAAAAAACTTGTTTATCCATAAAAATACCCTTCAATACCGGATACGTCGGCTGCTTGAAGTGCTGGATCTGAAAAAATGCACGGCCTTCCAGCAGGAATATCTGATCCGGCTCCTTCTGGAGTACCACAAACGAAAACAAAGCACTTGACGCTTTGTAATAAAAAATAAGGAGGCAACGTTATGCAAACATTTTTACTCTTCGCGTTGATCATTCTGTCCGTAGTTTTGATGGTCGTCGCCATTTCAAAACTGAAGCTTCACCCCTTTATCGTGATGACGGTGATCGCTATGCTGGTAGGTTTGGTTTGGGGCATTCTCTACCCCGATTCCGGTTTAACTCCTGCAGTCACCATTGATACGGTAAAAAGCGGCTTCGGAAGCATTATGACAAGCATCGGTATTGTCATCCTGTGCGGTACCATCATCGGTACCATTCTGGAGAAGACCGGAGCTGCCTTAACCATGGCCAACACCATCCTTAAGCTGGTGGGCAAGAAAAACAGTGTTGTGGCTATGGGCGCCATGGGTTACGTTACCGGTATCCCCGTATTCTGTGATTCCGGTTTCGTAGTTTTATCCCCTATCAGCCGTGCGCTGGCATCTCAGTCCAACCGCTCTCTGGCGGTGATGGCTACTGCCCTGTCCGGCGGCCTGTATGCCACCCACTGCCTGGTTCCGCCTACGCCCGGCCCTATTGCAATGGCAGGAACCCTGGAGGCTGATCTGGGTCTGACTATTTTAATCGGCCTTGTAGTCTCCATCCCGGCTGTGATCGTAGCCATTCTCTATGCGTTAAAGGTTTCCAGCAAGATCGATATCCCTGCCAATTCCGAATACACCTATGAGGAACTGCAGGCCAAATACGGCAAGCTGCCAGGCGCACTCCACAGCTTCTCCCCGATTTTGCTGCCTATTATCCTCATTGCTCTGGCTTCCGTAGCCAGCTTCCCGGGCAATCCTTTCGGTACAGGTTTTTTCTTTACCCTGATTACCTTTATCGGCAAGCCTGAGGTTGCCCTGATCCTGGGCGTGTTCCTGGCTACCAGCCTGATTCCGTCCAGCGAGAAGGAAAACACACTGAAATGGGTTACCCAGGGCGTCACTGACTCTGCCGCAATTCTGGCTATCACCGGTGCAGGCGGCTCCTTCGGCGCCATCTTAAAGCTGCTTCCTATCGCGGATTCCGTTGGCGGACTGGTAAATACAGGGATCGGTATTCTGATTCCGTTTATTATCGCCATGATCCTGAAGCTGGCTATGGGTGCTTCCACCGTTGCCATGATTACCACTGCCGGCATGATGGCTCCTCTGATGGCCTCCATGGAATTTACGTCTCCTGTAGCCCGCGTTCTGGTGGTTCTGGCTATCGGCGCAGGCTCCATGGTGGCATCCCATGCCAATGACTCTTACTTCTGGGTGGTTTCCCAGTTCTCCGACATGAAGACAGAAGAAGCCTACAAGTGCCAGACTGGTATGACAGCTGTCATGGGTATCACCATTATCATCCTTTTGTTTATCATATCTCTGTTTGTGTAATATTCTGTATGTTTTTGTTATGACGGTTCAGGCCGCCGCAGCCTTCGCCTCTTGCAAAAAGAAAAGAAGGGCTGCAGCGGCCTTTTATCCGTCTTATTCTGTTTTGGAAAGGAGACCATTATGACTCTGCGCAATGACGCTGAACTTATTATTAATAATGCCCTTCATGCCGCCCAGCCGGACACTGCCGTTAAAAAGGCCTTAAAACAGGCTGATTTCGGAGCAGGCCGGCTGGTTTTGGTGGCCGCTGGCAAAGCCGGATGGCAGATGGCTAAGGCCGCCGTCGATGTGCTAAAAGACCGGCTGTCAGGGGGAGTGGTAATTACAAAATATGAACACAGTAAAGGGCCTTTGAAAGGGATAGAGATTTTCGAGGCCGGCCATCCGGTTCCTGATGAAAATTCCTACAAAGCCACCCAGGCGGCTATAGAGGCCGTCGCAGGACTGTCTCCTGGGGATACGGTCCTGTTCCTCCTCTCAGGCGGCGGATCCGCCCTGTTTGAGAAACCTCTGATTCCCATCAAAGACATGGAACGGCTCACCAGAGAGCTTTTAGCCAGCGGTGCAGATATTGTGGAGATGAACACCATCCGCAAACGCTTTTCCTCAGTAAAAGGCGGCAGATTTGCCGCCCTGTGTACACCTGCCAGAGTCTTTTCCGTAGTACTGTCAGATATCATCGGCGATCCCTTAGATATGATCGCCTCCGGCCCTGCTTACCCTGACTCTTCCACTGCCGCCCAGGCATCCCATATCGCCGCCAAATACCATCTGACCCTGACAGATGAGATGGAATCTCTTTTAAAGACAGAGACGCCAAAGACGCTGGAAAACGTGGAAACCCATATCACCGGCAGCGTCAGGCAGCTGTGTCTGGCAGCTGAGGATACCTGCAGGCAACTGGGGTATGAGCCGGTGGTGCTGACTGCCAGCTTATCCTGCGCTGCCAGGGAGGCCGGAGGCTTCTTGGCCAACATCGCCCAGTACCATCAGGACACCACAAAAAGCCTGGCCTTCATCGCAGGAGGTGAGACCGTGGTACACTTAACCGGACATGGCCTGGGAGGCCGGAACCAGGAACTGGCCCTGGCCGCTGCGCCGGGCATTGCCGGCATGAAGGACACCGCAATCTTCTCACTGGGATCAGACGGAACAGACGGCCCCACGGATGCCGCCGGAGGCTATGTGGACGGGACTACCGCCGGATACCTGGCAGACCAGGGAATTGACGTGTTTGCCGTCCTTAATGACAATGATTCCTACCACGCTCTGGAGCGCTGTGGCGGCCTGTTAAAAACCGGGGCTACAGGTACCAATGTAAATGATATTTCCGTACTTTTAATCAAACGGTAGCCAGGAAAGACTTTACACCTTTTTTTCATTTTCCCTCAAATATCTATTGTAAAGTTACCCAAAATGTGATAAGATTTATCCATCAATTAACAATCATTTATCCATTTTAAGAAAGGACGGATTTAAAAGCATGAGCGAAATCAAGAAGTTAGGCTACTATGTAAACGGTGCCTTCAAAGAGTCCAAAACGGACAAGTACACGGATGCTTACAATCCAAGCACCGGCGAAGTCATCGCCAAGGTTCCCTGCTGTACGGCAGACGAGGTAGAGGAAGCCATCGCGGCGGCAAAGGCTGCTTATCCAGGCTGGTCCGCAACTCCGGTAAAGAAGAGAGTCCAGATTCTCTACAAAGTACGGGAACTGTTATACGCACATATGGATGAACTGACCATGTCCGTGGCAAAAGAGAACGGTAAAAACTGGTCCGAGTCCGAGGGCGATGTACTTAAGGCAATCGAGGGAACCGAGCAGGCTATCTCCGCTCCGTCTCTGATGATGGGGGAAAGCCTGATGGATGCCTCCAAAGGCTATGACACAGTTGCTTACCGCTGCCCCTTAGGCGTATTTGCGGGAATCATTCCTTTCAACTTCCCGGCCATGATTCCCATGGGATGGATGACACCTATCTGTATCGCCTGCGGCAACACCATCGTACTGAAGGCCGCCACCTTTACACCACAGACCTGTATGAGAATCGCTGAAATTTACAAAGAGGCCGGCGTTCCCGATGGCGTAGTCAACATCGTAACCTGCTCCAGAAATGAAGCCGAGATTTTCCTGACCCATCCGGACATCGCAGGTATCTCTTTCGTAGGTTCCACTTCCGTGGGAAAACATATTTACTCCACTGCCGCCGCCCACGGCAAACGTGTACAGGCATTGTGCGAAGCCAAGAACCACGCCCTGGTTCTGGAGGATGCTCCTATCGAGAGAACAGCTGCCGGTATCATCAACGCCTCCTTCGGCTGCGCCGGAGAGCGCTGCATGGCTCTTCCTGTTGTGGTTGTTCAGGAAAGCATCGCAGATCAACTTGTAGATGCCTTGGTTAAGAAGGCAAGCGCACTGAAGGTGGGTCCTGCTTATGACAAGACCACACAGCTGGGACCGGTTATCAACGCAAAACATAAAGAATCTGTAGTAGGCTGGATTGACAAGGGTGTGGAAGAAGGCGCCAAGCTTGTTCTGGACGGTCGTGACACTGTGGTGGAAGGCTATGAAGGCGGATTCTATGTAGGGCCCACCATCTTCGACCACGTAAAGCCTGGCATGACTGTAGGTGACAGAGAGATCTTCGGACCGGTTCTGTGCATTAAACGTGTAAAGGACTTTGAAGAGGGGCTGGCTGTGATGAACGCCAATCCATTTGCCAACGGTTCCGTTATCTTCACCCAGAACGGCCACTATGCCCGTGAATTCGCACGTCACACAGACGGCGGCATGATCGGTGTAAACGTAGGCATCCCGGTACCCATCGGAATGTTCCCGTTCAACGGCCACAAGCAGTCATTCTTCGGCGATCTGCATACCCTGGGCAAAGACGGCTTCTACTTCTTCACAGAGAAGAAGGTTGTAACCACACGCTGGTTCGATGAGGAAGAAAAGAAAGCTACCACCGTTTCCACCTGGGACGGAACCATCTAAGAAAGACTTTTCAAGCGGCCCGGCGCTACCCCCGGCCAAAACCTATACCGAGTACACCGGAATTTCTGCAAAGCAGTAACTGCCGGGCCGCTGCAGATTTCCCAGCCAGAGGGAGGTAAGCTATGCGTTCTCAGAGAATCTCTGAAATTGAAGAATACATTTACACTCACAAAACCGTAACTCTGGATGAATTGTGTCAGATCTTTCAGGTATCGAAAAATACCATCCGCAGAGATATTGAAGAAATCATTCAAAATCCAGACATTGTAAAGACCTACGGCGGTGTCATGGTAAACACCCAGGCGAAAAAGCCTCTGGTGTCCTTTGCCGAGCGGAACGTAAAGCATCAGAACGCCAAACGTCTGATTTCCGCCAGAGCCGCCTCCCTGGTGGAGGAAGGAGACAGCATCTTCATTGATTCCGGCACTACCACCCTGTACATGCTGGAGCATTTAAAGGAGAAACGGATTACCCTGCTGACCAACAGCATCGAGATCATGGTTCAGGCTATCCCTTACGCTAATATTAATCTGATTTCCTTATCAGGCACCCTGAACCGGAAGACCCTGTCCTTTACAGGAAATAATGCCGCCAGGCTTTTGTCCTCCTACAACATCCAGAAAGCCTTTTTGTCCGCCACCGGAATCACTCTGGAAAACGGCGCCACCAACTCCTCCCCGGAGGAGACGTGTATCAAGGAAATGGCCGTGAAAAAAAGTATGGAGAAGTATCTGCTGGCAGATTCCAGTAAATTCAGCAGCGTGTCTCTGCTTACCTACTGCGATGTAAAAGAGTTGACAGGTATCGTTACAGACAAGAAACCGGATTCAGATTTCTGTGATTATGCGGCGGCGCATCATGTATCCCTGATTATCGCCGACTAATATTTTAAAAAGCTGTCTGCCGGGAAATAGACAGTTCTAACAGGGCGAGGTGTGACTCGAATGAGCCGTACCCCGCCCAAACTTTTTTGTAAAAAAAGATGGCTAACGACAATCATCTTTCATATTTATCATAAGGCGGGGGCCTTCTCTTTCACTCAATATTTTTTAGCTGCGTTGTCGTCAATCAACGCAGCCACCGGCTACGCCTCATTCCTCCGCCTTG
>CAJUPP010000091.1 GCA_910588325.1 uncultured Hungatella sp. | reverse complement strand
GATTGTTCAGTTAATCAGTGAAGGGGAGAATCCTCTTGATATTGACCAGCTTTTGGTTATGACCTTTACCAATGCGGCAGCGGCAGAAATGCGGGAGAGAGTTTCCATAGCCATAGAGAAAAAACTGAAGGAGAATCCGGAGTCACTGCACCTTCAGGCTCAGGCAGCACTGGTTCCCTATGCCCAGATTACAACCATAGACAGCTTTTGTCTGAACTTAATCCGCAATCATTTTAATCTTCTGGATGTGGATCCGGCATTTCGGATTGGAGATGAAGGAGAACTGATTCTCATTCGGGCGGATGTGATGGAAGATATGCTGGAGGAATACTATGAAAAAGAAGATTTGGAATTTCAGCGTTTTGTAGATACCTATGCAACGGGAAAGTCTGACGGAGGCATCGAGGACTATATTATGCAGGTCTATACCTTTGCTCAGAGTAATCCGTTTCCGGATGGGTGGATCCAAAGCTGTCGGGAAGAACTGGGGCAGATGGAAGACGGAGATCTGGGGGAAAGCAGATGGATGAAATACCTTATGAGGGATGTCCGTCTGCAGCTTGGAGAACTGGCAGAGCAGCTGGAACAGGCCATGGAAATTTGCAGAGAGCCGGGAGGGCCGGAAGTATATCTGGCCAATCTGCAGCAGGAATACGAGTTGCTGTGCGGACTTTTGAGAGCGGCGGATTATGAGGAATTCAGCAGGCGTCTGGGGGGTGCAGCCTTCGGGCGGCTGGCAGCGGCCAGAAGTAAGGACATTGATCCAGAAAAAAAGAGCGCTGTCACCGGCTGCAGGGACAGAGTAAAAAAGGCAGTGGGCAGTTTAAAGGAACAGTATGGTATGCAGACACAAAAGGAGGCCGCAGAAGATATGCTGCGGACAAAGGGTGTGGTGCTTAAACTGTTGGAACTGGCAGAGGAATTTTCCCGCCGCTATCAGGAGATGAAGCGGGATAAGAATATTGTGGATTTTAATGATTTGGAACATTATGCTCTGGATATTCTGGTGAAGAGAGAAGAAACAGGGCCGGAGGACAGCCAGGAGGGCAGGAAAGAAAATTCTGTCATGGAAGGGGAGCATTTGTTCTATACGGAAACAGCGGATGAACTTAGCAGGCAGTATGCGGAAATTCTGGTGGATGAGTATCAGGACAGCAACTATGTGCAGGAAACCCTGATTCAGGGTCTGTCCGGTGAGCGGTTCGGCAGGCCCAATGTGTTTATGGTAGGAGATGTGAAGCAGAGCATCTATAAATTCCGTCTGGCGCGCCCGGAACTGTTTATGGAAAAATATGAAACTTATACAACTGAGGAAAGCGGTCACCAGAAAATTGAACTGCACCAGAATTTCAGAAGCAGGGCTTCTGTCCTGAACAGCGTCAACTCTATTTTTTATCAAATTATGACAAAGAATCTGGGGAATGTGGAGTATACAAAGGAGGCGGCATTGCATCCGGGGGCGGTATTTGAGGAGTATGAGGAATCGGATGGAAACCATTTTCAGATTGGAACTGCTACGGAACTTCTTTTGGCAGATACAGGGAAGGAGTCTATGGGGCAGATGGATCCGGATCTGGCAGACTATACCAGCAGGGAGATAGAAGCGAAAATAATCGGGGCAAAAATCCGTGAATTGCTAAATCCGGTCAATGGACTTGCGATCTGGGATAAGGAGAAGCGGTGTTATCGTCTGGCAGAGTATGGAGATATAGTGATTCTTCTTCGAAGCATCAGCGGCTGGAGCCAGGCGTTTATCAATGTGCTGACGAAGGAGGGGATTCCGGCCTATGCGGAAACGGGAACAGGATATTTTGATACCATAGAGGTGGAAACCGTGCTGGCTGTTCTTTCGGTGATTGATAATCCGATGCAGGATATTCCTCTGGCTGCTGTTCTTTCTTCTCCTGTGGCAGGTGTCACGGATGAGGAACTGGCCTGGATGATGTCTGCGTATAAGAGAGAGACGAACAGAGGACAGGACAGAGGTCTCTATGGAGCGTTTTGGTTCTGGATAGGAGAGGAAGGGCAGGAAGAGTCCCTGCCGTTTCCGGACTTGCAAAGAAAGCTTAGGAATTTTCAGGAACTTTTGGAGGATCTGCGGTATCAATCTTCCTATCTGCCTATCCATGAACTGATTTACCAGGTCTATGACAGAACCGGATACTATGATTATGTTTCGGCCATGCCGGCGGGTGAGACCAGAAGAGCCAACCTGGACATGCTGGTGGAGAAGGCGGCCGTCTATGAGAAAACCAGTTACAAAGGTTTGTTTCAATTTATCCGTTATATCCATAAGCTGAAAAAATACGAGACGGATTTTGGTGAGGCGTCGGTTTCCGGAAAGTATGAAAATATGGTTCGGATTATGAGTATCCATAAGAGCAAAGGTCTGGAATTTCCTATTGTATTTCTGGCAGGAACAGGAAAGCTTTTTAACAAACAGGATATCCGGGGAAAGCTGATTATTGATTCTGACCTGGGGATTGGAACGGATTATCTGGATTTGGAGTTAAGGACCAGGACTTCTACCCTGAAGAAAAATGTATTGAAGCGAAAAATGGATTTGGATAACCTGGGGGAGGAATTGAGAGTCCTTTATGTGGCGATGACCAGGGCAAAGGAAAAGCTGATTCTTACGGGAACAGACCGTTCCCTGGAGAAGAAGATGGAAAAGTGGACACAGGTTACAGGTTATGAAGGGTTACATAACGGTTTACCATATACGGTTCTGACAACAGCCAGTTCTTATCTGGATTGGATTCTGATGACCTGTCCTGAAAAAAATCCTTTGTTCCAGGTACAGGAGATACCTGTGGAGTCTCTTGTCAGCACGGAGGTCTTAAGGCAGATAGAGAAAAGGGTATCGAAGGAGGAACTTTTGACCCTGGATACGGAAACGGTTTATGATGAAGAGATGGCAGGGCAGCTGGAAAAGTGTCTCAGTTATCAATATCCATATCAGGCGGATATTAATCTGTATACAAAGATGACGGTTTCGGAGTTAAAAAGGCTGGGACAGGAGATAGATGATTTTGACGGATTGTATCAGCCAGAGGTACCGGAATTTCTCCGCGGCAGGGGAGATTTTGTGGAGCAGCAGGACTCTGCAGAACAACAGGTTCCTACAGAGCAGCGGGACTCTGCAGAACAGCAGGTTCCTACAGAGCAGCAGGGCTCTGTAAAACAGCAGGACTCCATGGAATCAGGCCTGGAAAAGCATCGCATAGAGGAGGCGGCAAAGAGAGGAACTGCCTATCACCGCATCCTGGAGCTTTTGGATTTTACAGCCGCATCAACGAGGGAGGACGTAAAGCAGCAGTTTCATTCTCTTCTCGCCAGCGAAAAAATTTCTGAAGATTCTTTAAAAAAGGTAAGGCAGGATACCATATGGCGTTTTGCAGCTTCCCCTTTAGGCAGGCGGATAGCAAGGGCCCAGAAAGAAGGCAGATGTCACAGAGAACAGCAGTTTGTCATGGGGATTCCGGCAGAAGAGATTGGTGCAGGGGATTCCAGAGAACTGGTGCTGATCCAGGGAATTATTGATGCCTACCTGGAAGAGGAAGACGGTTTGGTATTGATTGACTATAAAACCGATCATATTCTGAAGGGGCAGGAGGATGTTCTGATAAAAAGATACCGCAATCAAATCGATTATTATCAGAGGGCACTGGAACAGATTGTGGGAAAGAATGTGAAGGAACGGATTATCTATTCGTTATCATTACAGAAGGAGGTAATTGTATGAGGCAGAAAAGCAGGAGGGAGCGGATGCTGTGGGCGCAGTTTGATGCTCTGGAGCTGGGAAGCGGGTGGTCGGAGGAAGATATCACAAAACCGCAGATACTGATTGAGGATGTATACGGGGATTCCCACCCGGGCAGTGTCCACCTGAACCAATTGACAGACCAGGTAAAATGGGGGGTTCTGGAACGGGGAGGATACGGTGCAAAATATCATATTACGGATATCTGCGACGGATGCGCCCAGGGGCATGACGGGATGAATGCCGTGCTGGCTTCCAGAGAAGCCATCTGCGATATGGTTGAGGTTCATGCCAGTGCGGTTCCCTGGGATGGCATTGTCATGTCCAGTTCCTGTGATAAATCGATTCCGGCTCATTTAAAGGCAGCGGCCAGAATGGACATTCCCACGATTTTTCTTCCGGGAGGCAGTATGAGGCCGGGACCTGATATGACCACATCTCTGGTGGCCGGAGACATTTCTTTAAGGCAGAAGAGGAAAGATGCCATCACCCAGGAGGAAATCCGGGCCTATAAGATTACAGGCTGCCCTTCCGTAGGTGCATGTACCTTTCTGGGAACTGCTTCCACCATGCAGTGTATGGCCGAAGCTCTGGGAATGGCTCTTCCAGGCAGTGCCCTGGTGCCGGCTACCATGAGGGATATTATGGAATATGCCAGGCTGGCTGGACGGAAGATTATGGAGCTGGCAGCTAAGGAGATAACTCCCAGCCAGATTATGACCCTGGAGGCGTTTAAAAATGCGATTGTGATTCACAGCGCCATTGGAGGGTCTACCAACGCCACCATCCATCTGCCTTCCATTGCCAGGGAGGCAGGTTTAAAGCTGCCTATGGAATGGTTTGATGAGATTAACCACAAGATACCCCACCTGTGCAATATTAACCCCAGCGGGAAGCATCTGACAGAAAGCTTCTGGTTTGCGGGTGGAGTCCCCATGGTTCAGTGGATGTTAAAGGAATACTTAAACCTGGATGTCGTGACAGTAACCGGCCGGACTCTGGGAGAGAATTTGGAGATGATAGAAAGAGATGGGTTCTTTGAGCGCAATTTAGGATATCTTCACAACTATGGTCTGGAGAGAGAGGATGTGATCTTCCCGCCTGAGAAGGTAAAGGAAAATGGTTCCGTAGCGATTTTGAAGGGAAACATTGCCCCGGAGGGCTCTGTCATCAAGTATTCTGCCTGTGCAAAGGAGATGAGAAGCCATAGGGGAACCGCCAGAGTGTATGACAGCGAGGAGGAAGCTCACGATGATGTGGTGGCAGGGAAGATGAATCCGGGAGATATTATTGTTATCCGTTACGAGGGACCAAGAGGAAGCGGAATGCCGGAGATGCTTATGACTACGGAGGCCATTGTATGCGATAAGAACTTAAACGGCACGGTTTCTTTAGTGACGGACGGGCGTTTTTCGGGGGCAACCAGGGGAGCGGCCATTGGCCATGTCTCTCCGGAGGCGGCCAGAGGGGGACCTTTGGCTTATGTGAGGACGGGAGACATCATCCAGTATGATGTGGAGAAGCGTCAGCTGAATGTAGTGGGAATCAACGGGACGGATATGTCCCCGGAAGAGATAGAGGCTGTTTTTGAGGAGCGGAAGAAGGAAGGATACAAAAAAACTTCTGGAAGAAAAGGAATGTACCGCCGTTATACGGAGCATGCCTTGTCAGCCATGGAAGGGGCGGGGTATTAAGATATTGCCAGAGATGTTGCTGGTTACAGCTAATTATTCATGTCATAATGTTGGGGTCAAAAGGTCTTTTAACCCTGGTATCATGTCATTTAATCAGGGCTAAAATTTATTTAAGAAAGAGGGCAAAAGAACATGAAAGCAGAGTATATCACACCAGCGGTAACCTTGTTTAATGAATCAGGAAAACCGGATTATGAGAATTTAGAAAAACTGTATGAGCATTTGATAGCAGGGGGAATCAGCGGGATTTTGGTGCTGGGAAGCATCGGAGAATTTTTTGCCATATCAAAAGAGGATAAGAAGGGGATCATAGAGTTTGCCGCAAGAAAGATTAAGGGGCGGGTGAAACTGCTGGTGGGAACCAACAGCATGGTTCCAGGAGAGACGGTGGAATTGTCTAAGTATGCGTTTGACTGCGGGGCAGACGGAGTAGTGATTGTGCCGCCCTACTATTTTACGTTGACTCAGGACAGCATCTATGACTTTTATGCGGAGATTGCAGGGGAGGTTTCAGGGGATGTCTATATTTATAATTTCCCTGACCGCACAGGTTACGAGATTTCCCCTCAGGTGATGGTGAGGTTAGCAAAGGAATTTTCCAATATTGTGGGATGCAAGGACACGATTCCAGGCATGGCTCACACTCGGGATATTATCAAACAGATGAAGCCGGTGCGGCCGGATTTTAAGGTATATTCCGGTTTTGATGACAATTTTGCTCATAATGTGATATCCGGCGGCGCAGGCTGTATTGGAGGTTTGTCTAATGTGATTCCTCAGTTCTTCAAAGAGTGGATGGATGCCTTTGAGAAGAATGATTTGGACGAGATTTTAAAGAAGCAGCAGGCCATTGACCGTCTGATGGATATCTATAATGTAGGAGTGCCCTTTGTTCCCTATATTAAGGCGACTATGGCGGCTATGGGAATTATCGGAAGTGCCAGGGCCACGTTCCCGCTGCCAAAGGCGTCTGATAAGGAAGTGGAAAAGCTTTTGGAGATACTGAAAGGGGAAGGATTTTAAGGGGCATGGAGTTTTGCGGACAGAGAAATTTGAAAGTATTCTTAACTCTCCGTCCCGGTATTCGATTCCCGATAAAAGAAAAAGTTTTACAGTCTGTGGGGAAGACGGAAAACCACTGCGGGTCTTTTAAGTTTCAGGGACCGAAATCATGCAAACAGGCAGATTGTTAAGAAATGAGAAAAATTTTTAATTATTTATGAAATTCTATATTTGAATTGACATAATATTATCAAAGTGATACATTGTGTCTGTACCAAAAAGTTTCAACAAATTTCAGCAACACAGAAAGAGGGAGCTATTATGAGAAAATCAACACAGAAAATGGTATCCATTTTCACAGCGGCAGCTATGGTGTTATCCCTGGCGGCATGCGGCGGCAAGAGTGGTGAAGAGACCACTGCAGCGACAACTGCGGCGGCACCTACAACGGAAGCAGCCTCAGAGGCGCCTACACAGGCGGAAGAGCCGGAGGAGAAAAACCAGCAGGCTGACATTGTGGTTATCGGTGCAGGCGGCGCAGGTATGACCGCAGCGATTCAGGCCGTACAGGACGGAGCTACGGATGTGGTGGTACTGGAGAAGATGCCTGTTACAGGCGGAAATACGACCCGTTCTACCGGCGGACTGAATGCTGCAGGTACTCAGTATCAGGCAGAGGAAGGAATTGATGATTCCGTAGATTTGTTTGTGGAAGACACCATGAAGGGCGGCAAGGAATTAAACGACAAGGAACTGGTTACTGTTATGGCGGAGAATTCCAATGATGCTCTGGAGTGGGTGAATGACCTGGGAGCAGATCTGACTGTTGTAGGCATGTTTGCCGGAGCCAGTGTAAAGCGTATCCACAGACCATCAGATACATCTGCGGTAGGACCTGTATTGGTAAAGACTTTGAATCAGGCAATGGCGGATTTAAACATTCCAGTGCTTTTGGAGACAAAGGCTGAAAAGATTCTTTTAAATGATGATGGGGCCGTATGCGGCGTCGTGGCTACGGACAAAGACGGCAATGAATTTACCATTGACTGTACGGCAGTGATTCTGGCTACTGGTGGTTTTGGGGCCAACTCAGATATGGTAATTGAGTATAACTCTGCATTGACAGGCTTTGCTACCACTAACCACAGCGGTGCTACTGGTGATGGCATTGTCATGGCAAAAGAAGTCGGTGCGGCTTTTGTAGATATGGAGCAGATTCAGACCCATCCTACGGTAAATCCGGATACTACGACTATGTATACAGAGGGCGTCCGCGGTAATGGAGCTATCTTGGTTAATAAAGAAGGAAAACGTTTTGTCAATGAACTGGAGACTCGTGATGTGGTATCTGAAGCGATCTTAGAACAGACTGATGGCGTGTGCTATCTGGTATTTGACCAGGCAGTGAGAGACAGTCTGGCGGCCATTGAGTCTTATGTAAAGGCCGGCATTGTTACGGAGGCAGATACTCCGGAGGCACTGGGAGAGGCTATCGGCGTGGACGGCGCTGCTCTGGCAGAGACCCTTAAGACCTATGGAGGGTATCAGAAAGCAGGAAAAGACGATGAATTTGGTCGTGAGAGCATGGAGTTACCCCTTGAGCAGCCCAAATATTATGCCGCATTGTGTGCTCCGGCTATTCATCATACCATGGGTGGTGTAAAGATCAATGTAGGGGCTGAGGTACTGAAAGAAGATGGAAATCCGATTCCGGGTCTGTTTGCAGCCGGTGAGGTAACCGGCGGTGTTCATGGGGCAAACCGTCTGGGCGGCAATGCAGTTACGGATATTGTAGTATTCGGACGGATTGCAGGTACTTCCGCAGAGGACTATGTATCTGATAACGGCGGACATACGGAACAGGAAATCAAAGCTCCGGAAAGTGACGCTCCGGCTACCCCGGCAGTAGAAGGCAATTTTAAGGACGGAACCTATGAGGGTACCGGCAAGGGCAACAACGGGGATATCAAGGTTCAGGTTACTGTTGAAAACGGCAGCATTACTTCCGTTGAACTGACTGAGCACGGCGAGACAGAAGGCATCTATGAGGCGGCTGAGAAAGGTGTTATCGCAGATATCATCAAGAACCAGACGGCAGACGTAGACGCAGTGTCCGGCGCAACCAATACCAGCAACGGGATTATGGAAGCTGTGAAGAACGCTTTGGCGGATGCAGAATAGTTTCGGTTCTAAACAGGGGAGACAGCGGCTCGTATGAGCCGCTGTCTCCCTTAAATTTTTAATCATCTTCCAACATGGATTGGAAAATATCTTTTAAGGATTTAAGACTTTCGTTATCAGGAGATTCCTGCAATGCCCTGTCTAACCATCCCAGTGCAAGCCTGATGAAACCCTGAAATTGTTTATTTGTCATACCCATGTAATCACCTCGTTTCTGTCTGACCTGCAACACAAGCAGTAGATAACCATTTACTGAATTTATTATATCAAAATACAAATAAACTGTAAAGTCTGATAGAGGAAACTACACAGTTTCTAAAATCAAACAGTTTCCTTGGCAGCAGCAGATGCCATGGCCCGATACCGTTCTTTCTCTTCCGCCATTTCCTCCACTGTCTTTGTTTTCTGGGTAAAGCCCTTCACCGGGCGGTAAGGTACGGTTCTGTGTTCAAGCCGCTTTTTTGCCTTTTTAATTTCTTCCTGATACTGAGGAAGCCATTGTTCTCCTGCAACCAGCATCTCATCCACCATCTGCCGAATCTCGTCAGGAGTGCAGACCGCTCCGGTAAGGGGATCCATCATGGCTGCCTGGTAGAGCAGATGGATGTCTGCATGAACAGCGGCTTCTACAGCAAGCTTTTGTACCCAGACGCTCTGGGAGCAGATGGCGGCGCAGCCTAAGGGAAGATCACCTACTTTTGGTACGGATATTCCGTTGTAATCAACATAACAGGGAACCTCCACAACACATTCATCAGGAAGGTTTGTGATGGTGTTGTTATTCATTACATTGAAGTGGCCTCTGTAGACTCTTCCTGTTTCAAGGCTTTCGATGATGTAGCTTCCATGTTCTGAAGAACGGTTTTTGGGAGTAAACATTTTGGCAGGCTCTTTCAGCCAGTTAGGAAAATCTGTCTCAAACCAGTTTCGGCTTTCTTTGCAGACACGAAGATAGCCAGCGGTTTCTCCCTGAATCCAATTGCTATAGTTAATCCATCCCGCCATATCTTCAGGCCGCTTTCTGTACCACATCAGATACTCAGAGAGATGGCCGTTGGATTCAGTGGAATAGTAACCGAAGTTTTTCATCACATCGAGCCGGATATTTTCGTCACCGGCAAAATCTGCTTTAGACATAAATTCGTATAAATCTCCGGTGCGCTCCACGCCATCTGTCTTGACACTGATATACCAGGTCTGGTGGTTCAGACCTGCACAGATGATATCCACATCTTTTTTGTCCCGTGAAAGTGCTCTGGCGATCTGTTCATGACCGTGCTGGACGCCATGACAGAGCCCATAGGTCTCCACTTTGCCGTATTTGTTGCAGGCCCAGGTTACCATGGCATTGGGATTGGAGTAGTTGAGAAGGATACATCCTGGCGCGGCTACTTCACGTATATCCTTACAAAATTCAAGCATTGCATGAATTCCTCTCTGGCCGTACATGATACCGCCGATACACAGCGTATCTCCTACACACTGATCCACACCATATTTTAAGGGGATCTCCACATCTGTTGTAAATGCCTCCAGCATGCCGATTCGGACGCAGTTGATTACATATTTGGCATCCTGAAAAGCCTCCCGTCTGTTCAGGGTTGAATGGATTTTGATGTCAAGGCCGTTTTCTTCAATGTCTCTTTGGCAAAGCTGAGTTACCATTCTTAAGTTATCAGGATTGATATCTGTAAATGATACCTGGATATTTTTAAACTCAGGAACAGTCAGAAGATCTGCAAGGAGACCCCGGGTAAATCCGATGCTTCCCGCACCGATAAACGCTACCTTAAATGACATAAAACTACCTCCTTAGGTAAAAAATTGATTATTTACATTCCTGGAATATCGTGGTACATTTCTATGTAGAAATATGTTAATTAATCATAGAATGTGTTTTTATTGTACCGAATGAAAGAGAAAGGTTCAATCGTAATTATTTGATAAAAGGGGTAATATTTTGATAAAGGCTAAGATGGAGGATGTCTGTGATGATTACGGCTTCCATTTTTTGGATGACGTCGTGCCTCCTGTAATGGAGCTGATGGCAGCAGGCAGACAGAGCAGGAACAGCGCCAGTTACTACTGGGACAATAAAAACCGGCAGGAGGCATTTTTATTTCAATACACCCTTGGCGGCAGCGGGACTGTGGAGCTGGAGGGAAGGAAGTTTATTGTAGAAAAGGGAACCGCATTCTTCTTAAAAATACCTGGGGAGGAGAAATACTTTTTTGACGAGGAGAATAACGCTGGTCCCTGGGAATTTGTATATATCATGATAAACGGAATGGGAGTGGAGCCTTACTATGATTATGTGGTAAGCCGTCTTGGGAATATTATGGTGTTTTCGGAATTTCATCCTGTGGTTAAACTGCTTCTGGATATACACTATAAAGCCAGGAACGGGATGATTCCCAATACGTTTGCAGCCGGCAGCCAAGTGTATTCCTTTCTGTGTCTGCTGTGCGATAAGGGGATTTCCGGGGAGAAACATACTCCCACACTGATTGACAGAGCAAAGGCGTATATGGAGCATCATTTTGAGGAGCAGGTGACACTGGCACAGGCGGCGGAGACGCTGGGCGTTTCACAAAGCCATCTGTCGAGAGAGTTTGTAAAGTATACCGGCGAGCAGGCGATTCACTATCTGACAAGGATCAGGCTGGAACAGGCAGCCCGGCTTCTGATCTCCACAGAGATGAAGATTGAAGAGATCAGCAGCCGGTGCGGATTTTCTGACGGAAATTATTTCAGCAAAGTTTTTAGAAGGTATATGCGGATATCTCCGGGGCGGTTCAGACGGCAGGCTAAGGAACAGGGGTATATCAGCGTGAAGGTCTGATGAAAAAAGTGTGATTAGCAGGAAGAAGGGACTATTTGAGTCTCTACTATCAATTCTCAGCTTGCTGAGCATTTGAGAAGTACCGCGATAGCCATAGAAATTGTTTTATGACAGAAAGGAACCTATACTATTGGGAAAGGCCAAAAGGAAAGGAGTTTGGCATTAGAATATGCCAAAGGTCGGATGCTTCTACATTGGTATTACTATGAAAGTCCCGCCGCCGAATAGGCGGCATGAATTCAGGTATGCCAAGTGCGCCCGCCAGACTTTCATG
>CAJUPP010000090.1 GCA_910588325.1 uncultured Hungatella sp. | reverse complement strand
TTTTGTCAAATGCTGTTACGAAAACACGAAAAGATTTTCCGGGGAACTTTGCCATATTTTTTTCCAGTGCGTAGTACTTTTATCAGAGTTAGGAATTGAAATGCCAGATATTTCAAGCGATAAAATAACCATAGTTTCAGGAGACAATACTGCAGGAGATCTGGCAACCATGCTGAATCTTACGGCTTTTTTAAAGAATACAGATAATGATTAATCTATCATGCAGAGAATGCTGATCCAAGAAGAATATATGTATATAGAGATTCATTTTCGACAAATATGTCGGATTATATAGGTTCACAGTTTACAGACAGCTATCTAAGGCATAGAGGAGCATATTCCTATGATGATTTTGTTTGACAAGATCCAGATATATTACATAAAAAACCTTCTTGTATTGTTTCCGTTGTTTTTTAACGGGCAGTTGTGTAATATGGAGGAACTGTTAAAAGCAATAAAGGGAATATAAGTCAGGAAACGGCGATCCGGTTAATACGTTTTTCTTCCATGCCACTGCTGATTACAGGAGGTCTGTAAGAGAATCTCCGGGAGGGAACTTTGCTGTTCATGTTCTGGGAACAGATTTAGAAGGAATGACGCTTTGGACAGAAGCATATCCCAAGGCAGCGGAGATATTCGCTGCCAGTGTATATATATTGACGGGGAATAGTTTTTAGCGGCAGCTTCTATGAATCCGATTGCTGTTCAGCAGTTAGACACGTATTATGTCGATGGATTCCTGCACCTTATGTTATATATAACGGTGATTTCATTGATTATGAATATGGAATCAAACCAGGTTACAGATGAAAAAATATCGTTCAGTATGGTAGCCGCAAGCGTAATGACATGTTTAAACAGAAAGTTTACGGGGATTGCCTTTTGTGGCATATATTGTTTGGCATACTACTTATTCTGGTGTATGACAAGCTGATGCAGGGACAGAAAAAAGTGGTTTCAGGTGGTTCTGAAACGAGGAATAAAATATGCTGTGCTGGCATGTGTCTCGCTTTGCTGCGCTGGAGGGGTATATGTGACGAGCATCGTACGGCTTTGTTTTTCCGAAATAAAATAAACAGCAGGTTTTTAAAACTGGTGAGACCGATCTGATATATGGGAAAAACAGTATATGAGACCTATGCACAGGCAGGGGCATTCGTAGGTGCGAGAAGCGGTATCGCTGATTTCCCGATAATACTGCTTGACACTGTTTAAGGATTCTCGTATCCTAGACATAGAAAGGAAGTGCATAGGTATGGGAATTTACGTAAATCCAGGAAATATGGCATTTCGGAAGGCTTTAAATGGTGATATTTATATCGATAAAACTGACCTGATTACCTATACGAACAGCAGGATAGACAAGACCGACTGCTTTATCTGTGTCAGCCGTCCGCGCCGGTTTGGAAAGTCTATGGCTGCCGATATGATTGTTGCTTACTATAGCCGGGGGTGTGACTCTGTTCGGTTGTTTCGTGGACGGAAAGCAGAAAAAGATACGGCATTTCATGAACATTTAAATAAACACAATGTAATTCGGCTGGATATCCAAAAATTTCTTGAATCTGAGCGTGATCTTGATACGTTTATTTTGGAGATTGAAAAAGCGGTTGTTGGAGAATTGATGGAAGCATTTCCTGAATGTAAAGATATCCATATCGGTGACAGGCTTAAATTTGTTTTGGAAAGGTTATTTGTCAGCACAGGACAGGGATTTGTTTTTGTGGTTGATGAATGGGATTGTGTATTTCGGCTGGCGAAGGAGCGTAAAGAGATACAGAAAGATTACCTGGACTTTTTGAGAGGGCTTTTTAAGAGCTCTTCTTATGTGGAATTGGCCTATATGACAGGGATTCTTCCAATTAAGAAATATGGCGAACACTCTGCAATCAATATATTCAAGGAGTTTTCCATGTTGAATCCGGGACGGATCGCAGCATGTTTTGGTTTTACGGAAGATGAGGTAAAAATTCTTTGCCAGCAGTATGGCGTGGATTATGAGGAGGCAAAGAAGTGGTATGATGGATATCAGCTGGGATCTTTTCATATATACAATCCCCAGGCAGTTACAGAATTGATGGACAGTGGAGAGTTTCAAAGCTACTGGACGGGCACCGAGACATATGAGGCATTGAAAATATATATTGACCGAAACTTTGACGGGCTTAAAGAAGCGATTTCGATAATGTTGGGGAATGGGCGCTTTCAGATAGATCCATCCACATTTCAGAATGATATGACCACCTTTAAGACAAGGGACGATATTCTTACGCTTTTGGTTCATCTGGGGTATTTGACTTTTGACAAGAAAAATAGTGAAGTTTTTATTCCTAATCAGGAGGTTTCACTGGAATTTCTGCGGGCAGTGAAGACAGGAGGCTGGGATGGACTTGTCCAGGCTCTTAGCCGTTCAGAGAATATACTTTTGAATACCTGGAAAATGGATGGGGAAGCGGTGGCAGAAACGTTGGCAGTTATTCATAACGAGACGGCATCTCTTTTGAAATATAATGATGAGAATTCCCTTGCTTGTACGGTGTTGATGGCATATTACAGCGCAAAAGCTTATTACATGAATCCTATTATGGAACTGCCGTCGGGCGAAGGTTTCGCAGATGTGGTATATCTGCCCAGGCGGGATGTGAATAAGCCGGCTTTGGTAGTGGAATTAAAGTGGAATAAGTCTGCGAAAGGAGCCATTGAGCAGATTAAGGAAAGGCAATATACAGCTTGGGTAGAAGGATATACCGGAGATATTCTTCTGGTTGGGATCGCCTATGATAAAAAGCGGAAGAAGCATGAATGCGTGATTGAAAGCTATAATCCTCTCAAATTCAAACAATAATACAGCATCCTCTTAAACGCCCGTTCAAGATAAATTTATATTCTGTATGTGGAGTGGACCTTGCTATTTTATAGGGCCCAGGGTAAAATATTTATAATAAGTTTTTGTACACTTCTGCCAGGGAGAGGAGGTTTACGTAGATTATACCAGACAAAGGAAAACGCTTCCAGGAATTATGCCTGAAAGCGTTTTTTCCATCTTAAAATTTCCAGGGAGTAACCTCAATATCGCGAATGTGTACATTTTCAGGTGTAGAAATAAGAAAGCTGGCAATATCTGCAATATTCTCAGGGCAGAGTATCCTTTTTTGTTCTTCCTCTGAAGGAGGAGTAATCTTATGAGACCATATGCTGGTGGATACCGGGCCAGGGCTGATAGAGGAAACGCGGATATTGCTGCCCCGGCATTCCTGAATCAATGTCTCTGTCAGCGCATTGGCAGCATACTTGGATGCGCAGTAGGGGCCGTTTTTGGCCTGGGCACTGTGAGCTGCAGTAGAGAGAATATTGATAATATGGGATTGCGGCAAAAACAATAGAAGTCATATATGCCGCCTACTGTTCGGCACAGGAGGGAAAGCGGCTGGAACTGAATCTATAGGGTATTTTTGAGACAATAACCCAAAACCCTCTTAAGGGGCCGAAACAGCACAAAAGCAACTGCCAGATTGCCGGCTCCATGAAGAAGGTCAAAAGGTATTCCGGCGACCCACCAGGAAAAGGCGGCGCCAAAGCCGCCTGCCAGATAGGGGATGGAGCAAAGCAGGCCGTAACACAGTCCGAAGCCGCAGGAAAGGAACCAGTATCCCCAGTCTGGAGCATGAAATTTTTTTAACAGCCAGGTACATCCGGCCAGAACGGGCCAGATATAAATGTAGGAAACCCACCAGATACCAAATCCATATAGCAGCCCTTCCAGTAAGCAGAATGCCAGAAGGATGGGGATGACGCGTTTTTCTAAAACCAGGGTATAGACAATGACGCACAGTGACACCAGTTCGATATTGGGCAGATAGGACAGGGCTATCTGCAGGGCAAATAAAACAGCCGTAAGTAGTCCGTCTACGGCCAGGCGGCGGTTGGGATTCATGAAGCATCTCCTGTGGTGTAAATGATTTGGTAGTGTTGTCCGTCTTCAATGGGCTGTTGGCTGACTCCGTAATTACAGGGAGTATCATTAAGATAAATGGACCAGAATGCACCGTTCTTATTATAATCTGCTTCCACACCATTGACGTTGAGAATCATGAGACCGAATTGTTCTGTGCGGGAACCGCCGACAGTCAGCCCTTCCATGTCGGAGATGGCCTGTTCCAGATATTCGGCTTCGGTTTGAACGGTGTAGGTTTCTGTGGAAGAATCCTCATATATAACATCCAAAACGACTGTCTTACTTCCTTTTACGGCGTCAGGACGAAAATTCAGGTAGAGAAGCAAAAGACCTGCAGCCGCCAGACATAAGACTGCCAGGCCTATGGCAAAGCTTTTCCAGTTCTTATTTATGTTCTTTGTATCTGTATTCATCTTCTTGTTCATGTGTTCTGCCTCTTTCTTATTTCTTTCTTATTTTTCAAACCAAAGCTATTTTACCATTGTCAATTCTAAGTTTCAACTCTATAATATGATACCAGGGCCACAAAGCGCGGAGCAATCCGGTATCAGAGGGGGCAAAAGACCTTTTGACCCCAACATCATAATATTTTGTATAGTTTAGAGAAAGAAAGGGCAGACAGCAGCAGGGATTTCCTTATGGAAGAATTATTGAAAAATTTTAAAGTAAAACGGGCCGCCCCGGAGCCTTCTCTGGTGAAAGGGGTATGGGAATACGGCTCATTGGAAGAACGTTTGGATCATGCAGAGAACGTGCTGGTAGGAATTGGACATGAGTGGCATGGGGGCGGAGAGTCTGTGGGAACCGTTATGGAGGCATATGAGGCGCTGTATCAGATGATTAAGGATAAGGATTATTTTATAGTCACCACCAATACGGATGCTTTGATTTTTCAGTCCTCTTTAGACAGCAGGCGAATCACTGCGCCTTGCGGAAACAGAACCTGGCGGCAGTGTTCGAAAGCCTGTACAAAGGATATCTGGGAGCCGGGTGAGATTCCGGATGACATATGTCCGCACTGCGGTGCACCCTTGACAGGCAATACCATGGATGCGGAAGTTTATATTGAGGAGGGTTATCTGCCTCAATGGAAGATTTATACCGGATGGCTGGCTTCTACCATGAACCGTCCGCTTCTGGTATTGGAACTGGGGGAAGGGTTCAAGACGCCTACAGTAATTCGCTGGCCATTTGAAAAAACAGTAAAATATAACCGAAAATCCTTCATGTACCGGGTAAATGAAACCTTTGCCCAATTGGCAGAGGGAATTCAGGAGAGAGCAGTTTCCGTAAAGGAGAACTCCACAGAGTGGATTCGGAGTAACTGTCCGGGTACTGCCCTTCGGAAATTCCAGTGAATTCAGCACCCCCACGGCCAATAATCACGGTGCGCAGCACCACAAGAATGTTGTGAAACAGAGAAAATTGTGCTAGAATGTTGAAAACGGGCAACCGTTCGCATAGGGATGAGAAGAGAAGGAAAACCATGACGGCAATTATTGATTACGATGCAGGAAATTTGAAAAGCGTAGAGAAAGCATTGGCTTACTTAGGGGAAGAAGCAGTGATTACCAGAGATCGAAGCCAGATTCTCTCTGCAGACCGGGTGATTCTGCCTGGGGTAGGGGCTTTTGGAGATGCTATGGAAAAACTGCGTCTGTATGAACTGGATAAAGTGGTCCGCCTGGTGGCGGAGAGGAACATTCCGCTTCTTGGTATTTGTCTGGGACTGCAGCTTTTGTTTGAGAGCAGTGAAGAAAGCGAAGGAGTGTCCGGGCTTGGAATCCTGAAAGGACAAATTCTTCGAATACCGGATGCTCCAGGGCTTAAAATTCCTCATATGGGCTGGAATTCCCTGGATATAAAACCGGGGACCAGACTGTTTGACGGAATGAAGCAGGGAGAGTATGTGTATTTTGTCCATTCCTATTATCTGAAAGCAGAGCAGGAAGATGTGGTGGCAGCTTCCGTGGAATATGGCGCTCATATTCATGCGGCAGTGGAATGGGGGAATGTGTATGCCTGCCAGTTTCATCCTGAAAAAAGCGGGCAGACAGGACTTGAAATCCTGAAAAACTTCTTAAGGATTTCGAAGGCAGACCTTTAAGAGCAACAGGATAATTGGGAAGTAGGAGAAGCATATGCATACAAAACGAATCATACCATGCCTGGATGTGCATAACGGCAGGGTAGTCAAGGGAGTAAATTTTGTAAATTTGCGGGATGCAGGGGATCCGGTAGAGATAGGAGCCGCCTACGATAAAGCAGGGGCAGATGAGCTGGTGTTCCTGGACATCACGGCATCTTCGGATAATCGAAACACTGTGGTGGATATGGTGCGCAGGGTAGCGGAGACGGTTTTTATTCCATTTACCGTAGGCGGAGGAATCCGCACGGTGGAGGATTTTCGTATGCTTTTGCGTGAAGGTGCGGATAAGATTTCTATCAATTCCTCTGCCATCAATACACCTCGTCTGATTTCCGATGCGGCAGATAAATTCGGAAGACAGTGCGTAGTGGTAGCCATTGATGCCAGACGAAGAGAAGACGGTTTGGGGTGGAACGTCTATAAAAATGGCGGGCGCATCGATACAGGTCTGGATGCGGTTGAGTGGGCCATAAAGGCGGATCGGCTGGGAGCAGGAGAGATCCTTTTAACCAGCATGGACTGTGATGGAACAAAAGCAGGTTATGACAATGAACTGAATGCACTGGTGGCAGAGCATGTTTCTGTTCCTGTAATTGCCTCCGGAGGTGCGGGGACGAAGGAGCATTTTTATGATGCACTGACAAAAGGGAAAGCGGATGCCGTCTTGGCTGCGTCTCTGTTCCACTATAAAGAACTGGAGATTTGTGAGCTGAAAAAATATCTGAAAGAACGGGGCGTAGCAATTCGGTTTTAATGTTATATCATGTGCATCTACTGGAAATGGATTGTAAACGGAAAATACAAAAGGATAACATATGGAGGGGACTATGGCAGCATTACAGAATGATTGGATTGAGGCTGTTGGAGAGGAATTCAAACAGCCGTATTACAAGCAGCTATATGAGTTTGTGAAAGAGGAGTACAGCACCAGGGTCATCTATCCGCCGGCGGAGGATATTTTCAATGCGCTTCATCTGACACCGTTAAAGGAGGTAAAGGTTCTGATTCTGGGACAGGACCCTTATCACAATGTAAATCAGGCGCATGGACTGTCCTTTTCCGTGCTGCCGGAACAGAAAAGAATTCCCCCGTCTCTGCAGAACATCTATCAGGAGCTTCGTGATGATTTGGGGTGCTATATTCCGGACAATGGTTATCTGGAAAAATGGGCGAAGCAGGGAGTGCTGCTTTTGAACACGGTGCTGACGGTCCGCGCCCATCAGGCCAATTCCCACCAGGGAAAAGGATGGGAGAAATTTACGGATGCGATTATCAAGGCAGTGAATATGCAGGAGCGCCCTATCGTATATATGTTGTGGGGGAGGCCGGCCCAGAGCAAGATTCCCATGCTTACTAACAAAGAGCATCTGATTTTAAAAGCTCCTCATCCAAGCCCCTATTCGGCAGATAGAGGTTTTTTCGGATGCCGGCATTTCAGCCAGGCCAATGAATTCCTGGAAAGCCATGGAGTTTCTCCCATTGACTGGCAAATCGAGAATATCCGCTGAAGGGAGTATGAAAATGAGTATTACAGAAATACTTAAGGTGTTGGTGTTCGGAATTGTGGAGGGCTTTACGGAATGGCTGCCCATCAGCAGCACCGGACATATGATTCTGCTGGATGAATTGATTCGCCTGAATGTGTCGAAAGAGTTTAAGGATGTATTTCTGGTGGTAATTCAGCTGGGGGCGATTCTGGCAGTGGTGATGTTATATTTCCGCAAATTGAATCCTTTTGTCATGTTAAGAGGAAGAGAACCCAGAAATTCCGTGGTTCCGTTAGGAAAAGATCCCACAAATGGAGTCGGCATTAAGATTCATACCCTTGTGCTGTGGATGAAAGTTGTCATTGCCTGTGTTCCGGCGGGAGTGGCGGGCATACTGATTGATGATTGGATGGAGGCTCATTTAACCAATGCTTATGTGGTTGCTGCGGCGTTAATTCTGTATGGAATCCTGTTTATTGTGGTGGAAAACATGAATTATGGAAAGAGGCCGGCTGTGGAGAGAACAGGTCAGATTTCCTATCAGCTGGCTCTTTACATTGGCTTGTTCCAGATGCTGTCCCTGGTACCAGGGACATCCAGGTCAGGTGCAACGATTCTGGGAGCCATGGTGTTGGGATGTTCCAGAAGCGCAGCGGCGGAATTTTCATTTTTCCTGGGGGTTCCGGTGATGTTTGGCGCCAGCCTGGTAAGACTTGTGAAGTTCGGATTCCATTTCAGCGGAATGGAACTATTCTTTTTGATCTTCGGTATGCTGGTAGCATTTATCGTTTCCATATTTTCTATCAAGTTTTTGATGAGCTATATCAGGCGGAATGACTTTAAAGTGTTTGGGTATTATCGGATTGTACTGGGAGTGGTTGTGCTGCTGTACTTTGGAATCAAATGGATTTTAGGTGTAGTGGGATAAAAGAAGCATAAGAACATAAAAGGTGAAGGCTTTGCGGAAAAGTCATTCACCTTTTTGTTTGAATAATTATGGCGTAAACAAACACAAAATGCGCTGCTCGGCGTTTACCTCGTCACAGCCGTCGAAACAAAATAGCTGGTATTGCCTTCGAGTATCGAATCCAATCTTCATCTCATCGTAATCTTTGACGTTAACCAGGGACTGTTCGTATTCAACAAAAATATTACAGTCACAGGTATTGGCCGTACTAATCAAAACCGCAATGGGAATCGGGTAGGACTTCTGGCGAATGTCGAATGTCCTTCGCAACATAGTATTGGCCCCCTCACATATGACTATTCAATTAAAAGAAAATGATTGTTACAATGGGATTATAGCACAATAAAAGGACAGAAACAAGTACCTGGAGAACAGAATTTTTTGAAAATCATAAAAATAAAAGAGAACTATCTTGCAATATTTTGACATAAAAATGCAGAAGAGCGGGTCTTAGACCAGCCCTTCTGCAATCTCATAAATCAGACGTCGGGAGTCCTCCCATCCCAGACAGGGATCGGTAATTGATTTGCCGTAACAATGTTCCCCTATTTTCTGGCTTCCCGCTTCAATATAGCTTTCAATCATAACTCCTTTCACCATCTGCCGGATCTCCGGAGAGTGACGACGGCTGTGAAGAACCTCCTTAACAATACGAATCTGTTCCGAATACTGTTTACCTGAATTGGAATGGTTGGCATCTACAATGCAGGTTGGATTCTTTAAATCGCGTTTGCTGTACAATTCATGAAGGAGAATCAGATCTTCATAATGGTAGTTGGGAAGATTCTGCCCATGCTTATTGACAGCGCCACGAAGTATGGTGTGAGCCAGCGGATTGCCGGGAGTATGAACCTCATACCCTCGGAAAATAAACTCATGGCTGCTCTGGGCCGCCACAACCGAATTCAGC
Organism: uncultured Hungatella sp.; assembly: GCA_910588325.1. GTDB lineage: Bacteria > Bacillota > Clostridia > Lachnospirales > Lachnospiraceae > UBA3402. The sequence continues at coordinate 2,313 of CAJUPP010000090.1, read as the reverse complement.
ATAACGGATAAATCGCCGCTGGTAGGGTTTTTCATACCCACCGGCACATCGCAGCCGCTGGCTACCAGCCTGTGCTGCTGATTCTCTACGGAACGTGCTCCTACAGCAATATAAGACATCAGATCCGTAAGATACCGCAGGTTTTCCGGATACAGCATCTCATCAGCCGTAGTCAGGCCCGTTTCCTGAACCACATGCATATGGATATTTCGGATGGCCAGAATACCCTCGTACATATTGGGCTTCTTTTCCGGATCCGGCTGATGCAAAAGCCCTTTATATCCTTCCCCAGTGGTTCTGGGTTTGTTCGTATAGACTCTGGGGATAATGATTAACTTATCCTTTACTTCTTCCTGAATCGGAACCAGGCGGCTGGTATAATCCAAAACCGCGGTCTCATTATCAGCAGAACACGGACCGATAATGACCAAAAACCTGTCGCTTTGTCCGGTCAGCACTTGCTTAATCTCTTCATCCCTTTTTGCTTTTATTTCCTCCAGTCCCTTAGGAATCGGAAATTGTTCCCGTATTTCATCAGGTGTAGGAAGTTTGTTTATGAATGTAAGTCCCATTGGCTGTTCTCCTGAAATTTTTAATCAATTTTTTCACTGTCAAAATCGCACAAACCGTCATCGTCTATATCCATATGACGATGGGAGGGAGATTCCCCATAAAATTCTTTCCCTACCACATTGCGGTGCTGGCGGCTCTCCTCCACAGCCTGAGAAATCAGGTTGCGCACCTGCAGCGGCTTTGCAATATTCTTAAGCATAATCTCCGGAGTAGAGTCTACCTTAGCCTGGATAAGGATATCTCCGGTTCCAAACAACCGATGTGCTAATGTTCTGCGGAGCGTAAGATCCACGATACGGTAAAGAAGAGTTTCATTAATCGTAGTACTAAAAAAACCTTCCGTAATCATCAGACGGTCATTTTCAATCGAATACTTTGTAAAGCTTATGGGGAACCAAAGATGGTGTTTTCTATCTTTCCACAATACCATATTTTTTGAGTCCATGAGCAATACTCCTTCTAAAAAGTAATTTATTTTCTTATTTTAGCACGGAAAATAAGGGATGTAAATAAGTGGAAAGGAAATGTTGACGCAGATTCTTTAAGAACGTATAATGGAGAAAAGAAGAAATGGAGGAGAAATGACAGAAAAAATGAAAATCACATGGTTAGGGCATTCCTGCTTTAAAGCAGAATCTCAAAATTATACAGTAATATTTGACCCCTACGAAGACGGATACGTACCAGGCTTAAACCTTGCCCCCCAGGAAGCCGATCTGGTACTATGCAGCCACGACCACGCCGACCACAACGCCAGAACAATGGTTAACATAAGACAAGGCAAAGCATCGCCATTCCGGATACAGACAATTTCCACCTACCATGACAACAGACAAGGCGCTTTAAGAGGAAAAAACACCATCCATATCCTGGACGATGGAACCTTCCGAATCGCCCATGCAGGCGACTTAGGATGCGAACTCCTCCCAAATCAAAAAGAACTACTAAAAAACCTAGATCTTCTTATGCTCCCTATAGGAGGCTACTACACCATTGATGCAAACCAGGCAAAGCAGCTGGCAGAAGATATCAAACCCAAAGTAACAGTCCCCATGCACTACAGAGGCCCCGCCTTTGGATTTGACGTACTCTCCACCCTGAACGACTACACAGACCTTTGCGACGACGTAGTTTACTACAATGGAAACACTCTGGAGCTAACCAAAGACACCCTCAAACAGACCGCAGTTTTCCGGAGGCTTAGAGGTTCTGTCTCCGAAACCTGCAAACGGAGGGGCAACTATAACCCTAAAAAAGGAGGCTAACTCTCATTGAACAACCTAAAAGACAAATTTCGCCGCTTCATGGTAGGCCGATACGGAACCGACGAACTAAACCGTTTCATCCTGACCATCGTCCTGGTAATGGTCCTATGCAACCTTCTCCTCCGAAGCGGACTTCTGGTCTGGACAGAACTTCTTCTCCTCCTCCTGTCTTACCTGCGCATGTTCTCCCAAAACACCGGCGCCCGCTTCAAAGAAAACCAAACCTTCCTTAACCTCCGCTTCCGCGCCCAGGAAACCGCGAAAAATCTAAAGCCCCGTATAGAAGAAGCCCGGAAATACAAGATCTTCAAATGCCCCAACTGCGGCCAAAAACTCCGCATCCCCAGAGGCCACGGAAAGATCAGCATCCACTGCCGAAAATGCGGATGCGATTTTGAGAGAAGAAGCTAAAAAATGGTACTTCAATAAGTCTTTTGGCCAAGTCTTCAAAAATCTGTTATACTAATGGTGAATT
>CAJUPP010000089.1 GCA_910588325.1 uncultured Hungatella sp. | reverse complement strand
AGAGCACTTGACTTTTAATCAAGTTGTCCGGGGTTCGAATCCCCGCACGCTCAGTGAGAGTAGCGACTTTACAGTAGAGACTGTAGGGCCGGTACTTTTTTAAATTTCAGTCTTCATCAAATTCTACGATTACATAAAAGCCGCGATTATTTTGTTTGATATCCTTTACAATTCCATGATTGCTTTTTAGGCGGTCACGTCCTTTATAGCATCCTGACATGGCAACGGCAGGTTCAATGATATAGCAGCAGCCGCTGTCTGACTCATGGTCCGTAATTTCTACTTCCTGTCCGATCTCCACCAATCCCTGACGTTCCATCTTAAATTCGATTGTCCTCATAATAGCTCCTTTTTTGTGTTTTGTTCAATTATAGATTTAAATGCTGAAAATGTAAATGAGTAATATTTTTTACGAGAGGAATGAATACTTAAATGAAAGGTCTTTATGATAAACTGAGAGAAAAAAGTTATTCAGATTATTATCCTTTTCATATGCCGGGACATAAACGTATGGTGAAAGATCCATTTTTAGAGAATTTTCCAAATCCATATTCTCTGGATATAACGGAAATTTGGGGGTTTGATAATCTGCATCATCCAGAAGGGATTTTAAAGGAATCCATGGAGCGGATTGCTTCCACTTATGGGGCGGATAAAAGCTATTATTTAGTAAATGGAAGCAGCAGCGGAATCCTAAGTGCCATATGCGGAACAACAAAGTGTGCAGATACTGTGATTATGAGCCGAAATTGCCACAAATCAGCATATCATGGAGTATTTCTTAACCAGCTAAAAGTGAGATATCTTTATCCTCAGATTGTTGACGACTTTGGGGTACAGGGGGGAGTAGATGCTGATAAGTTAGAGGATCTATTAAAGACAGGAGAATCTGTCTCTGCTGTTTTTATTGTATCGCCCACTTATGATGGAGTGATATCTGATATAAAAAGGCTGTCAGGAGTTTGTCATGGGTATGGAATTCCTTTGATTGTAGATGAAGCCCATGGAGCCCATTTCCGCTATGGAGAAATGTTTCCAAAACCGGCATTGGATCTGGGGGCGGATATAGTAGTTCAAAGCCTGCATAAAACACTTCCGTCTTTCACTCAGACAGCATTGCTTCATGTAAAAAAAGGATATGTGGATATAGAAAAGATAGAGTATTATCTTCAGATTTTCCAGAGCAGCAGTCCGTCCTATTTGCTTATGGCAGGAATGGAGCGATGCGTTGCTTTTATGGAAGCAGAGGGCAAACTGCAGATGAAGAAATTTGAAAAGAATCTGTCGCAGGTAAGGAAACGTTTAAAAGAGATGAAACATTTGAGGCTTTTAGATAAATCCATTGTAGGCAGCTGTGGAGTGTATGATTTGGATGATTCAAAAGTTGTCATATCGTCAAGAGGAACTTCTGTAAATGGTCAGGAACTGATGGATGAGCTGCGCACACAGTATCATCTGGAAATGGAAATGTGTGGGGCTGATTATGTGACAGCTATTACTTCTGTCATGGATACACAAGAGGGGCTGAAACGACTGGAGAATGCTTTCATGGCTATTGATAAAGAAGCGGACAGGAGGAAGGATGAAGAAGGGAACAGAGAAGACAGACCACAAGTGCAGAGTGATTTATGGAGAAAATTTTGTACAGAACCTGAAATGACACTTTATGAGGCATGGAAAATGGAAAAAATTTCTATACGTCTGGCTGACAGTGAGGGAATGATTTCCGGGGAGTTTGTATATCTGTACCCACCGGGAATTCCGTTGATTGTGCCGGGAGAGACAATCACAGGGGATGCTGTCTCTACGATTTTGTCATACAGAATGAGCCGGCTGCCTGTGCAGGGGCTGAAGGATTATAATGGGGAGTATATAGAAATCTTGGAAAAAGAGGGATCTTGTGATATACTGATGAAATGTAGTACTGACAGCACACCTTAGAGAAGAAGGAGATTATTTATGTATACATTTGGTGATTTAGTAAATATTATCGCAGAACTCCGTTCCGACCATGGTTGCCCATGGGACAGGGAGCAGACATATGAAAGCCTGAAAAAATGTCTGGCTGACGAGGCAGAGGAAGTATACGATGCGGTGGACCGTCATGATATGGAAAACCTGTGCGAAGAATTGGGGGATATACTTCTACAGGTGATGTTAAACAGTCAGATAGCGAAGGAGGAAGGGGCATTTACCATTGATGATGTGATAGACGGATTATGCCATAAAATGATCCGCCGACATCCTCATGTGTTCGGAAATGCCAGGGTCAACTCTACAGAGGAAGGGCTGGCCTTATGGAATGAGATAAAAGCGCAGGAAAAAGCCGAGAAAAAGCGGAAATGCCTTGACAAAAACTAGTAAAAAAGCTATAAATGATAGAGTGCTACCGTTTCAGAGAATAAACGGTCAGCTGAGAGATCATAATAGGAGGAAGAGATCAATGAACAAGACAGAATTAATCGCAGCAGTTGCTGAGAAGGCTGAGATTTCTAAAAAAGATGCAGAGAAGGCAATTAAAGCATTTACAGATGTAGTATCCGAGAGCTTAGTGAAAGGAGATAAGATCCAGATGGTCGGCTTCGGTACATTTGAAGTTGCAGAGAGAGCTGCAAGAACAGGAAGAAATCCAAAGACAAAAGAGACTATAGAGATAGCTGCTTCCAGGACTCCAAAGTTCAAAGCAGGCAAGGCATTAAAAGACATGGTGAATGAATAAAGAATGAGATTAGACAAATTTTTAAAAGTTTCACGGTTAATTAAGCGCAGAACTGTAGCCAACGAGGCCTGTGATGCAGGGAGAGTTTTGGTGAATGATAAACCGGCTAAGGCATCGCTGAATGTAAAAAGCGGCGATATGATTGAAATTCAATTTGGAAATAATTCTGTAAAAGTAGAAGTTCTGGATGTGCAGGAGACCGTGAAAAAGGAAGAAGCGAAGGAGCTTTACCGCTATCTTTAAAATGTCAGATAGATGGCATAAAAAGGAAAACCTTTTAATATACTTAAAGCATAGCTTGAGTATATTAGGAGGTTTTTGTTATGGAAGAGAAGACAGGCATGCGTCCTCATAAACTGCTGTTTCAAAACCGCCAGGGGGGAAGTCTTACGGGTATTCGGGATGTGGTATCCTTTGATGAAAACCAGGTGGTTCTGGATACGGACATGGGGCTTTTGACTATAAAAGGAAAAGATTTACATATCAGCCGGCTTACACTGGAAAAGGGGGAAGTAGACATGGATGGGACTGTGGACAGTATGGTGTATTCCTCCAACGACTCCTACCGAAAATCAGGGGAATCTTTGTTCAACCGTTTGTTTAAATAGATTCATATTAACAAGGGGGAACTATGAGCGAGAACATTCATTATGAGGCACAGCTGGCAATTTTAAGTGTAGGAACCGGCATATGGCTTATGATAATCTATGATTTCTTCCGTATTGTTCGGATGTTGATACCCCATAACATGTTTTGGACAGGAATCGAGGATTTCGGGTATTGGATTTATTGCAGCGTTACTACGTTTGACCTTCTTTATCGGCAGAATGACGGAAGTCTAAGGGCCTATGTTATAGTGGGAACGTTTTTGGGAATGGCAGGCTATCAGTATCTCATAAGTAGGAGGCTTATAAAATGCTTGAAAAAAGGTCAGGAATATTTTAGAATAAAGATTAGACGGCGTCAACAGGATTCAAAGCAGGTGAAAAGATGAAAGAAGCCAGAAAAACCAAGAGAAAAAAGAGAGAACGGTTAGGAAACAGGCTGGCATTGGTGGGCATCACGTTTGTGGTTCTCAGTATGGCGGTTGTAGTTAATATGCGGAGTGCATCCTTGAGGGAGAGAGATTTTGAGTATCAGATGAAGGAAGAGAGCCTGCGAAATCAGTTGGCACAGGAGGAGCAGAGGGCAGCCAGACTGGAGGAAGAGCGGGTTTATGTCCAGACGAAGCAGTATATCGAGAAGGTGGCGAAGGAGAAGCTTGGCCTGGTTAATCCGGACGAGATTCTGTTAAAACCAACGCAGTAACCTTGCTGTCGAATAATTTTTTGAATAAGCCCTGTGAATTTGACAAATATTTCCCTTTTGACATGATATAATTTTTTAGCGGTTTTTATAAAGTCAGGAGGGATTTTTGTGTTTGAGCGGAAAAGCGTCTATAAGGATATGGCAAATATCCATGTATATACAGCAAAGAAATTAAGTGATATGGCTGGTTCCCTGGAAGAACTGGCCAAAACTTTTGATGAGGAATCAGCGGCAGGAAAAGGGTTAAGCCGGGAGGACGGCCTGGCAGCTATGCAGATGGCGGGAGCCATGGTGTGCGGTGACTGTAACCGGTGCAATCTGTATTCGGATAGTGAGAAGGAGGACAGCTACTATCTGTATTATCTTTTGCGGGCATTTGAGCAGAAGGGGATTGTGGACTATGAGGACATGCCCAGGTTGTTTCGGGAGACCTGCAAACGCCAGTCTGATTATGTGGGACAGTTAAACAGAAATCTGGGCAAGGCGACCATGAATTTAACCTGGAAGAACCGATATTTAGAAAGCCGGGATGCCATAGTTTCACAGTTTCGGGAATTGGCTGTAATTCTGGAAGAGTTTTCAGAACAGATAGAGCAGGTGGTGGATCTGACGCCAACGAAAGAGCGAGCGGTCAGGAAAGCATTTGCCAGGCATCACATGATTGTTGAGCATATGCTGATTCTGGAATATGATAACAATCAAAAGGAGGCATTTCTTACGGTTCGGACGAACCATGGCCGGTGTGTGATGGCAAGAGAGGCGGCACAGATTCTGGGACAGGCCATGGGAAAAGAACTGTGGACGGTTGCAAAGAATTCCAAAAGCATTGTTACAAGACAGGCTTCTACGATCCGTTTTTTAGAGGAGGGTGCCTATCAGGTACTTATGGGCGTAGCCAAAACGCCAAAAAGCGGTGAGACGGTTTCAGGAGATAATTTTACCTTTTGTCAGAATACGCCGGGGCAGGTGGTCATGAGTTTATCAGACGGTATGGGAACAGGAGAGAGAGCCGGGAGGGAAAGTCAGAGAGTCATTGAGCTGACAGAACAGCTTCTGGAGGCAGGATATATGCCTAGATCGGCTCTGAAGCTTGTGAATACGGTTCTTTTGCTGGCAGGGGAGGAACAGCATCCGGCGACCATTGATTTGTGCTGTATTGATTTGTATACCGGTGTTTTGGAGATTATGAAAATGGGAGCGGCGGCTACATTTTTAATCAGGGATGATGGAGTGGAGGTGCTTCAGGCATGCGATGTTCCGGCAGGTATGTTTCACCAGGTAGAACCTGTGCTTTTATCCCAGAAGCTGTGGGAAGATGACAGAATCGTGATGGTTAGCGACGGGGTTCTGGACAGTCTGCCGGGGGAAGACAAGGAACGGATTATGATGGAGTACCTGGAGGGAATTATAAAAAGGAATCCTCAGAATATGGCAGATGAGATTCTGGAGTTTGCGGAGCAGTTTGCAGAAGAGGTCAGAGATGATATGACTGTGATGGTGGCTGGGATATGGAAGAAATCCTGAAAGAATTGTATGCAGTCGGACAGGTGATAGAATGCAAAAGACGGTAAGAGATTTTATAAGAGAATATCGTATGATAGAGCCGAAAGACAAAGTGATTGCGGCAGTATCGGGAGGGGCAGATTCGATCTGCCTTCTGCATTTGCTGAATGATATGAAGGAACAGCTGGGAATGGAACTGCGGGTCATGCATGTACATCATGGGCTGCGGGGAGAGGAAGCGGACAGGGATGCGGCATTTGTGGAAGCGGAGGCAAGAAAGCTGAACCTGACCTGCCGTGTGGTGTACAGGAAAGTAGCGGAGTATGGGGCGGCACAGAGGCTTTCTTTAGAGGAAGCCGGCAGAATATTAAGGTATCAGGCCCTGGAGGAAGAAGCAAAGGCATGGGGGAACGGGAAAATTGCGGTGGCCCACCATCGGGAGGACCAGGCAGAGACCATACTTCACAATCTGTTTCGCGGAAGCGGTTTAAAAGGGCTGTGTGGTATGGCAGCAGTGAAAGGGGCGGTGATACGGCCTCTTTTGTGTGTGGGAAAGCAGGAAATCCTGGATTACCTGAAGGAACAGGGATTAAGCTATTGTGAAGATTCTACCAATGCATGTCAGGACTATACCAGAAACCGGTTGCGCCATAAACTGATTCCAGAAATCTTAGGTGATGTCAATGCTGGCGCGGTAAGACATATTGTCGGAACAGGAAGACTCTTAAGTAAGGCGGATGAGTACTTGGAAAGTCAGGCGGAAGAGGTGTGGAGGCAGTATGGGAAAGAAGAAAAAGAGGACAGGCGATACGGGATAGAAGGGAATGTACTGGAAGGGCAGCCGGAGATTTTAAGAGGATATATTATCAGGAAAATCATTGGCTTATGTACCAACTCTGTAAAAGATATTACCTTTGCTCATATTGACCAGGTCTGCAGGCTGGCGAAAAGGGGAACAGGAAAACGGATTAGCCTGCCATACGGTCTGGAGGCAGAAACAGAATATGGAGTGGTATGGATTTCCATATCCAAAGGAAAGGATATTAATGGGAAACATGATTTTGAGGGAAAGCCGGAATCGGTAAGGGTAGGAAGGACAAGGGCAAAAACAGCAGAAGAAAAAGAGCCGGCTCAGGTGGAAAAATCAGCGACGACAACGGTGAAAACCTTGAAATTAAGCCATTTTTCTTATAAAAAAGATGAAGAAATTCCGGAAAATCGGTATACGAAATGGTTTGATTATGATACAATAAAAAATACGTTATCTGTTAGGAACAGGCAGACCGGCGATTATATTACCCTAAAAGATGGGAAACGAAAGACAGTAAAAGCATATATGATTGATGAAAAGATCCCCAGGGAGGAGAGAGATAAGATCCTTCTTCTGGCGGAGGGGCATCATATTTTGTGGATTGTCGGATACCGGATTAGTGAATACTATAAAATAACAGAGCATACACAGCAGATTTTACAAGTACAAACAGATGGAGGATACGGACATGAAGGATAAGATTCGGGTTTTGATTCCGGAGAATGATGTAAATAGGAAGATCAGCGAAATAGCGGCCCAGATTAGCCAGGATTATGCGGGCGGGGAAGTGCATCTCATCTGTATTTTAAAAGGCGGAGTGTTTTTTACCTGTGAGCTGGCGAAAAGGCTGACGATTCCGGTATCTTTGGATTTTATGTCCGTATCCAGCTATGGTTCCGGTACCCAGTCCAGCGGCGTGGTAAAGATTATCAAGGACCTGGATGAGCCGTTGGAGGGAAAAGATGTCCTGATTGTGGAAGATATTATTGATTCCGGAAGGACATTAGCCTATCTGATGGAGATATTGGAGAAGAGAGGGCCAAAGAGTATCCGCCTGTGTACCCTTCTGGATAAGCCGGAGCGCAGGGTGAAGAAGCAGGTGAAGGTAGATTATACATGCTTCAGTATTCCGGATGAATTTGTTGTGGGATATGGTCTGGATTATGACCAGAAGTACAGGAATCTGCCATATATTGGAGTAGTAGAACAATTGTAAATGTGCTTTCGAAGTCTCTTTGCGTCTGTTTTTGTGAGACTTAAAGAGCACATTATAACAGTAAGGAGGCAGTTTAAAATTGAGACAACGTCAGTCAATGAACGGACTGGGATTGATTCTGGTGGCCTTGTTGATACTTTTTGTAGCTAACGGTCTGACCAGAGAGAGGGCTCCGGAGGACCTGACCCAGCAGGAATACATGTCTGAGGTGACAGAAGGCGGCATTGAAGCAGCCACAATCCAGCAGAACAAGGAGACACCTACCGGAGAAGTAATTCTAAGTATGAAGGATAAGAGCCAAAAGCGGGTCTATGTGTCGGATGTGCAGGCAGAAAGAGAGTATCTGCTGGATAACCATGTTCCGGTTACGGTTCAGGATGTGCCTCATGAGAATTACATTCTGACCCTGGTGCTTCCGGTACTTTTGTCCGGTGTGGTGCTGGTTGTGGTATTTACCATGATGAATGCCAGGGCAGCCGGAGGCGGGGCCAATGCCAGGATGATGAATTTTGGAAAAAGCCGTGCCAAACTGAATAAGGATGCCAACAAGTTCAATTTCACAAAGGTGGCGGGCCTGAGGGAGGAAAAGGAGGACCTGGAGGAGCTGGTAGATTTCTTAAGAAGCCCTCAGAAGTATACTTCCGTAGGAGCCAGAATTCCCAAAGGAGTCTTGCTGGTAGGTCCTCCCGGGACGGGGAAGACTTTGCTTGCCAAGGCAGTGGCCGGAGAGTCGGGAGTACCCTTTTTCAGTATTTCCGGTTCAGATTTTGTGGAGATGTTTGTAGGTGTGGGAGCTTCCAGGGTTCGGGATTTGTTTGAAGAGGCCAAAAAGAATGCTCCCTGCATTGTATTTATTGATGAGATTGATGCGGTGGCCAGACAGAGGGGAACCGGTCTGGGAGGCGGCCATGATGAGAGGGAGCAGACATTGAATCAGCTTTTAGTTGAGATGGACGGATTCGGTGTCAATGAGGGAATCATTGTTATGGCGGCAACCAACAGAGTGGATATTTTGGATCCTGCGATTCTGCGTCCGGGACGGTTTGACCGTAAGATTGTGGTGGGAAAGCCGGATGTGAGAGGCCGGGAAGAGATTTTGAGGGTCCATGCCCAGGATAAACCTCTGGGAGATGATGTGGATCTGGAGCGGGTAGCCAGGACGACTGCCGGATTTACCGGAGCAGACTTGGAGAGTCTTCTGAATGAGGCGGCAATTCTGACGGCTAAGGAAGGACGGAAGTTTGTGACACAGAGTGATATTGACCGCTCTTTCATTAAAGTGGGAATCGGTGCCGAGAAGAAGAGTCGTGTGATCTCCGAAAAAGAAAAGAGGATTACGGCTTACCATGAATCAGGCCATGCCATCTTATTTCACCTTCTTCCGGATGTGGGACCGGTTCATACCATTTCTATTATCCCTACAGGAATGGGGGCAGCAGGATATACCATGCCTCTGCCGGAAAAGGACGAGATGTTCAATACCAAGGGCAAGATGCTGCAGAACATTATGGTGTCATTAGGTGGACGAATCGCTGAGGAACTTATTTTTGATGATATTACTACAGGCGCATCTCAGGATATTAAGCAGGCTACAGCTATGGCACGTTCTATGGTAATCAAATATGGCATGTCAGAAAAAGTAGGTATGATTAACTATGAAACAGAGGAAGACGAAGTTTTCATAGGAAGGGATTTAGGCCATACGAAAAGTTATGGGGAGAATGTGGCCACTGTGATTGACAGTGAGGTAAAACGGATCATTGATGAATGTTACGGTAAAGCCAAAGCCATGATCCAGGAACATGTGGATGTACTTCACAGGTGTACGGAGATCTTGATGGAGAAAGAAAGGATAGGGCAGCAGGAATTCGAACAGTTGTTTGTGTAAGCGTGCTATTTGCACAAAAAATACGATGGACTTTTGTGAACTTTGTGCAGTGTAACTCTTTTCAAATTGCGCATCCCATGATATTATAATAGACGTAACCCCCCAATACATTATATAGTTTTTGCTACACCCCATAAGAAACGAAATACCTTCTCCTAGAAAAGCCAGCTACCCCGCTGGCTTTTCTTCTGTCCAGAAATAAACATTTTCCACAAAATAACCAGGGACGTATCGTGCAACTTTTCTGTTGTATATTCTTCCGGAATCATATAAAATAAAGAGAGGCTGATTTCAGACTGGCAGAAGGCCGTTAAAGGATTCAGCAGAGAAAATAAAGCTCAGACATTTTTGCTGTAGTTGTTTTGGAAAGAGGAAGTTAGATGGAAGATGGAAGTGTGGGGTCTTTGAACCAAAAAGCACTATTCTGTGATGAGACAGAAGAATTTCGGATCCCGGCAGAACCAGATACAGGAGAACAAGTGACTTTGCGGTTTCGCACTGCAAAAAATGATGCGGATGCTGTCTTCTATATACAGGAGGGGAAGGAAGAACAGCAGGCTATGGAAAAAGCATTTTCAGATAAAATGTTTGACTATTATGAGTATCAGATTGTAGTAGGGGAGGAACCCGTCAGTTATTGGTTTCGAGTTGTGAAGGGAGGAGATTCCTGTTATTATAATCGGCTGGGGCCGGTACAAGAGGCACAGGAGTCGTTTCGTTTCCGGATTACTCCGGGATTTCATATACCGGAGTGGGCTAAGGGGGCGGTGATATATCAGATTTTTGTTGACCGTTTCTGCAATGGAGATCCGGATAATGATGTGGAGAGTCAGGAGTATGTTTATATCGGACGCCCTGTATATCGGGAAAAAGACTGGTTTAAGAATCCATCTGTCATGGATGTGGGACGATTTTATGGAGGAGATCTGCAGGGGGTCTGGGATAAACTGGATTATATACAGGATCTGGGAATTGAGGTATTGTATTTTAATCCGCTGTTTGTTTCCCCTTCTAATCATAAGTATGACACTCAGGATTATGACCATATTGATCCCCATTATGGTAAAATCGTAAAAGATGGTGGAAACCTGGTGGAAGAAAATGCTACGGACAATGAAAATGCTACAAAATATATGATCCGTTCCGCTGCTCCGGATAATTTGGATGCCAGTGACCGCTTTTTTGAGGAGTTTATGAAAGAGGTTCACAGGCGGGGAATGAAGGTTATCATTGACGGTGTATTGAATCATTGCGGCTCATTCAACAAATGGCTGGATCGGGAGAAGATCTATGAGCATAGCGGAGAGTACCAGGAAGGGGCGTATACGTCCAAAGACAGTCCTTACCATACATTTTTTAAGTTTTGGGATGACAATGGATGGCCTGGCAATAAAAGCTACGACGGTTGGTGGGGGCATGATACTCTGCCGAAGCTGAATTACGAAGATTCGAAGAAGCTTCAAGATTATATTATGAAGATTGCGCGCAAATGGGTCTCGCCGCCGTATAATGTGGATGGATGGCGTCTGGACGTGGCAGCGGATTTGGGCCATAGCAGTGACTATAACCATCAGTTTTGGAAGGAATTTCGAAAGGCTGTGAAAGAGGCGAATCCCAATGCGCTGATTCTGGCAGAACATTATGGAGATCCCCGCCAATGGCTTCAAGGAGATGAGTGGGATACCATCATGAACTATGATGCGTTTATGGAGCCTCTGACCTGGTTTTTGACAGGGATGGAGAAGCACAGCGATGAGTACATTGACCAGTTGTATGGAAATGGAGATCAGTTTTTCCGGTCCATGTTCAAAAATATGAGCCACATGCAAAACCAGTCCGTATTGACCTCCATGAATGAACTGTCAAATCATGACCATTCCAGATTTATGACTCGTACAAATAGGAAAGTGGGAAGAATTGGAACAGTTGGTGCGGAGGCGGCCAGTGAGGGGATTCGTCCAAGCGTATTCAGAGAGGCTGTTCTGGTTCAGATGACATGGCCGGGTGCGCCTACGGTCTACTACGGAGATGAGGCAGGAGTCTGCGGTTGGACAGATCCGGACAATCGGAGGACATATCCCTGGGGAAGAGAGGACAAGGAATTAATCAGATTCCACAAAGATATGATTCGCCTGCATAAGGAGAATAAAGCCTTGCGAAGAGGTTCCCTGAAACAGCTCCTGGCAGGAAATCATGTGATTGCTTATGGGCGTTTCTTTGGAGAGAACCGCTGTGTTGTGGCTGTGAATAACAGTGACTCCTTCCAGGAGCTTTCTATTCCTGTATGGGAAATCGGCATTACAGACGAGGAAAAAGTGACTCAGGTGATGATGACAACTCTTGAGGGATATACAATAGAGGAGACAGAAATTTTGGTGGAAAACGGAATATTGAAAATAGGACTTGGGGAAACCAGCGGTGTTTTGCTCATTTCCAATGACATATGTCAAATACCTGAAATTTTTTCTTGATTTTTTTGTAGTGCTATGATAAACTTACTCTTAGTTTTAGCAGCAATATGGATGGGTTCCCGAGTGGCCAAAGGGGGCAGACTGTAAATCTGTTGCGACACGCTTCGATGGTTCGAATCCATCTCCATCCATTTATAAGGCAAAGAGTTTGTTATAGGCCGCAGTGGCGGAACTGGCAGACGCACAGGACTTAAAATCCTGCGGGAC
>CAJUPP010000088.1 GCA_910588325.1 uncultured Hungatella sp. | reverse complement strand
TGCGTGTGTCAATCGAATAGAAATCCTCCATCTCCAGACATTCTTGGAGTTGAGCAGCTCGGCCTAAACATCCCATGTCTCCATTCGCAGCTCTCTCGTACAGCGATGCCATCTCAGCTTCAATGTGATACAATCTTGAAAATGCCGATTTCAGAAAGTCTCTCATTGTCAGACTGTGGTCTATTTCTGCGTATTGGTCTAAGTATCCGATAGAGGTATTTGCTTGCCAAATAATCTCCCCAGCATCAGGGAGAACCTGGTCTGTGCATATCTTTACCAGAGTGCTTTTCCCTGTTCCGTTTTGTCCTACAATGCCGATGTGTTCTCCTTTATTCAGTGTTAATTCGGCATTTTTGTAAAGAAGATTTTCGCCAAAAGAGTGCGTTAATCCATGTATTTCCAACAAACTCATTTGTTTCAATTCCTTTCTCTTTAATGTGTGAAAAAAGAAAAGGCAGAGGATAAATGCGCACAAAAGCGCGCCTACCCTCTGCCTATCATTTTCTCATACGAAATGAAAAGCAAAAGGCTATGGACAAAACATTGCCCATAGCCTTTATTACGCTAAATTCATGTACGGGAAATAAGCAATAGCCATCCAAACCGACGCATCAACTTGGACGGGTACTGCTTTGTTCCCGATGAAATCCTAAAGCGTTCTATACGCTATACTCTGCACAATGTTTCATCGGTTCGGATTGTACAGAGCTAAGTCTCTTCACTCGTTTATCAGTCAAACGAAAATTCATGCCGGCCCCTCCTTGGGAATTTTGAAACCTGAGCAAGATTATCATATTTTGGCGCGTTTGTCAACATACAAGTCAATGTTAAACAATCTCTCCGCAAAAATGATACTTTTCGCCTGTTTCGCAAAGAGTTGTCAGCAACTGTGCTCAATAATTTTTGTGGTCTTGTCTATATCAGTGAAATGATTTTCCCACAGAACGGCGCACGTTTCAAAAAGACGGAACTTTTTTAGAAAAGAAATGCCGGCGGGAATATGAGCTTGACAAAAACGGTCAGAAAATCCCGACATAGAAAGGGAACGATTATAAATCGTATAAAGTATATGCAGCTGTATGGGTGCGGCAGTGACTGCAATGGAGAGAAGGGGTATTCTGACCGAAGCTGGAAACATGAACAGGGAAATCAAAAAAATCAATGCCCTTATCATTTCCAGTATGGTGAACGTGGAGCGTCTGGCGGATAAGATTGCTTTTCTTGAAAAAGAAAAAAAGCCATTGAACAGGAAGAAGAAAAGGAAACACATATGAAAATACAGGTATTGTGCTATTGGCATGAAAAAATTGTAAGAGAAATTCGGGGCTTGAATTAAAAAAGAATCTGTTGTACTATTTGGTTAGATAAGACTAATAATATGGAGGAATGATGATGGAAGGACAAGGGATTTGGGGAATCCTGATTCCGTTTTTGGGAACAACTCTTGGGTCAGGCTGTGTTCTGTTTATGAAACATAAACTGGATGCCCTGGTGCAGAGAGCCCTGACCGGCTTTGCAGCTGGTGTTATGGTGGCAGCTTCTATCTGGAGTCTGCTGATTCCAGCTATGAACGAGGCGGAGGGTATGGGAAAGTGGGCTTTTGTGCCTGCTGTCATCGGTTTCTGGCTTGGCATCCTGTTTTTATTGGTTTTGGATCGGACGATTCCTCACCTGCATATGAACAGCAGTAAGGCAGAAGGGCCAAAAAGCAGTCTGCACAAGACAACCATGCTGGTGCTTGCAGTAACCCTTCATAATCTGCCGGAAGGCATGGCTGTGGGTGTGGTATATGCCGGATGGATTTCCGGAGATATGGGAATTACGGCCATGGGGGCTCTGGCTCTTTCACTGGGCATCGCCATACAGAATTTTCCGGAGGGAGCAATTATCTCCATGCCTCTTAGGGCGGAAGGTGTCAGCAAAAGAAAGGCATTTTTCTATGGTGTGTATTCGGGAGTGGTGGAACCTATAGGAGCGATGTTTACTATCCTGGCAGCCAGGTATGTGATTCCGTTTCTGCCTTATCTTTTGAGTTTTGCGGCCGGAGCCATGATTTATGTGGTAGTGGAGGAACTGATTCCGGAGATGTCAGAAGGAAATCATTCCAATGTGGGAACCATCCTGTTTTCCGCAGGATTTACGGTGATGATGGCATTGGATGTGGCGCTGGGATAGTGATTTTCGGGTATATAGCGATGCTGCCATCCACGGAAACAGCATATAATTGAGAAAAAATATCAATAAGAAAAAACTGATGGAAAGTCCAAACTTTAGATATTATAATGGTATTTAACTAAGGAGGACTACCATATGAAAAGTCACAGATTCTGGGCGTGGGCAGCAGTGTTCTGCATGGTTATGACATTCTATACCGGTTATAAACACAAATAAAACTTGATTGTTATGAAGGAGGAAGGCGTGCTATGATGGACATTTTAGGAAAACTGGATGCGAAAAAGACAGGTATATTTGCTGCCGGAGTGTTATTCGGGACGGCGGGAGTAAAAGTACTGTCCAGTAAAGATGCAAAAAAGGTGTATGTTTCCTGTACGGCGGCAGTGCTTCGGGCAAAGGAGTGTGTTATGAAGACCGTGACAACCATTCAGGAAAATGCGGAAGATATCTATGCGGAAGCCCTTCAGGTGAATGAGGAGAGAGCGGCAGAGGCGGAAGTATTTGAGGATGAAAGGGAAGATGAATTTAAGGAAGAGCCCGATTCAGAACCGGAAGCGGCTACAGAGTAAGAAATGACAACACCTGCGGGAAGCTGCAGGTGTTTTTCTCTGCTTCGGTCCGTGCTAAACGTGTGCCATGGGCACACAGCGCCATCGGTTAACGATGCTGCCGCAGAGTCTGCTCCAGTGATGAGAGAGCATCGCCTCCCTCTTTCGCTTTGCAGGCTGAGAATTTATTCTGCGCAATAATATGGTTAATTGGTGCGGGCCATACAAGGCTTTCATGTGCCCGGCGGTCAACGCACCATTACACATGAAAGGGTGAAAAAAGATTATGGAAGGACAGAGCTGGATATGAAATTTAGAATCGTACATGAAATAAAAGGGCGGTTGAGAGTGCATCTGTTTTGCAGGCAGATGTCCATGAAAGAGGCAGATATGCTTCAGTATTATCTGCAGAATCAGTCCTTTATCAAAACCGTAAAAGTATATGAGAGAAATCAGGATGCTGCCATTTGTTATACAGGAGAGCGGCAGGCAGTTTTAACGCTTCTGAGACAGTTTTCTTGCGAAAAAGCGTCTATACCGGATCATCTGTGGGAGAATTCCGGACGGGAGGTAAACCGGTATTACAAAGATAAGATTGTCTGGAAGGCAGTGCTGCGGATATTCAACAATCTGTTTGTTCCTCAGCCGGTCAGAAATATGATTGTTCTTTGCAAATCCACCAGGTATATCTGGAAAGGGGTCCGGACGCTGAGTAAAAGGAAACTAGAGGTGCCGGTTCTGGACGGAACGGCTATCACCGTTTCCCTTCTGCGGGGAGACACCAAAGCAGCAGGTTCCGTGATGTTTCTCTTAGGAATAGGAGAGATTTTAGAGGAGTGGACCCACAAGAAATCCGTCAATGACCTGGCTAGGAGTATGGCTCTCAACATAAGCAGGGCATGGCTTCTTGTGGACGGCAGGGAAGTTCTGGTGGATACGGATCAGATAAAGGAAGGGGACCATGTGGTGCTGCGCATGGGAAATGTGATCCCCTTTGACGGAGTTGTGGTGGACGGAGACGGGGCAGTGAACCAGGCATCCATGACAGGGGAGGCCCTGCCGGTTCCAAAAGCAAAAGGCGGATATGTCTATGCTGGAACCGTCCTGGAGGAAGGTGAATTGACTATCTGTGTGAAGGAAAGCTCCGGTTCCAACAAATATGAAAAGATTGTAAGGATGATTGAGGAATCGGAGAAGCTAAAGTCATCGGTGGAAGGAAGGGCGGAGCATCTGGCAGACAGCCTGGTGCCCTATACACTTCTTGGGACGGCCCTGGTATACCTTTTGACAAGAAATGCAACCAAGGCATTGTCTGTTCTGATGGTGGATTTTTCTTGCGCGCTGAAGCTGGCCATGCCGATTTCCGTGTTGTCGGCAATCCGGGAGGCAGGCAGCTATCAGATTACGGTAAAGGGCGGAAAATTTTTAGAAAAGGTTTCCGAAGCGGATACCATTATTTTTGACAAGACAGGGACTCTTACAAAAGCTCATCCAACCGTTGTGGAGGTTGTGCCTTTCATGGAGGAAAGCCCGGATGAATTGCTGCGCATCGCGGCATGTCTCGAAGAACATTTCCCACATTCCATGGCCAGGGCCGTTGTCCATGCAGCCAAGGAGAAGGGCCTTACCCATGAAGAGGCTCATTCCAAGGTGGAATATATTGTTGCTCACGGAATCTCCTCCATGGTTGACGGCAGCAAGGTAGTAATCGGGAGCTATCATTTTATTTTTGAGGATGAGGGCTGTAAGGTGCCGGAGGAAATGGAAGATAAGTTTAAGGCGCTTCCGGAAGAATATTCTCATCTGTATCTGGCTGTCGAGAAGAAGCTGGCGGCGGTAATCTGTATCGAGGATCCTCTGAGGGAGGAGGCGGCACAGGTAGTATCTTCCCTGCGGGAGGCTGGTTTTACTAAGATTGTCATGATGACAGGAGACAGTGAACGGACGGCGGCTTCTATTGCAGCCAGGGTAGGCGTAGATGAATATTACTCAGAGGTACTGCCGGAGGATAAAGCCGACTTTGTGAAAAAAGAGAGGGAGGCAGGCAGAAAGGTTATCATGGTGGGAGACGGGATCAACGATTCTCCGGCCCTTTCTCTGGCAGATGTGGGAATCGCCATCAGTGACGGGGCGCAGATTGCCAGAGAGATTGCGGATATCACCGTCGAGGCAGATCACCTGTCCGGGCTTGTAACATTGCGTGCCATTAGCAGCGGGCTCTTAAAAAGGATACAAAAAAATTATGTTCAAATTATCGGAATTAACTCGGGGCTGATTCTGTTTGGAGTTATGGGATTGATACAGCCGACTACCTCTGCCATGGTACACAATGCTTCCACGCTGATGATTGGAGTCAACAGTATGAAGAATCTGGTGAAATAGATAAGACAACAGCCCGGGAAAGGCCAAAAGAGATGGCAGATATCGCTGTTCTCAACCGGCATACGCCCTTTTATCAGGTGACAGAAGAGTCGCTGTGCCGTCTGGCAGAGACAAAATGCGATTTTGAAGAATAAACGTATTGACCTGTAGTGGACTCCAAGATATATAATAATTTATATTGAGAAGGAGGCAGCGACAGATGACAATAAAAGAGGTCAGTGAAAAATATGGTGTCACACAGGATACACTTCGGTACTACGAACGTGTCGGCATGATTCCAACCGTTACCCGCACAGCCGGCGGCATCCGTGATTATCAGGAAAAGGATTTGGAATGGGTGGGACTGGCAGTATGTATGAGAAATGCCGGCCTGCCGGTGGAAACCATGATTCAGTATGTGAAACTGTCTCAGATGGGAGATTCGACTTTTGGTGAAAGATTGCAGCTTTTGAAGGGGCAACGGGAGATATTGATGGAGCAGAAGAAGCAGATGGAGGAGACCATTGACCGGCTGGACTTTAAGATATCCCGTTATGAATCGGCAGTAGAAACAGGCCAACTGACATTTTCAAAAAATGATGTGGAGGACTAAAAAGAGATGGAATATACGAAATTAGGAAACTCAGGAATCGAGATATCAAAACTGTGTGTGGGCTGTATGAGTTTTGGACGTCCGTCCGAGGATTTTCACCAGTGGACGCTAAATCCGGAGGAAACAGAAGGAATGGTTCGGTATGCCCTGGATTTGGGAATCAACTTTTTTGATACAGCCAATACCTATTCTCACGGAACCAGCGAGGAGTATCTGGGACAGGCCATTAAAAAGAATGTTGCAAGAGATAAGGTGGTGCTGGCTTCCAAAGTGTATTTTAATGAAGGCCATCTCTCCAGAGAAGCGATTCAAAGGGAGATTGACGGTACGCTAAAGCGGCTGGATACGGATTATCTGGACTTGTATATCATTCACCGGTTTGACAAGGATACCCCTATGGAGGAAACCATGGAGGCTCTGGACGGCCTTGTGAAAGCAGGAAAGGTTCGCGCTCTCGGCGCGTCTGCAATGTACGGCTACCAGTTTTATAACATGCAGCTGGCGGCAAGGGACAATGGCTGGACGCCATTTGTCTCCATGCAGAACCACTACAACTTGCTTTATCGGGAGGATGAGCGGGAGCTGATACCCATCTGCAGCCAGATGAATGTGGCACGGACTCCTTACAGTCCCTTGGCAGCAGGAAGACTGTGCCGGACTGAATGGAAGACCAGCACAAAGCGCAGCCAGACAGACCGCACAGCAGTATCCAAATATGACAGCACCCAGGAAGATGATTATAAGATTGTTCTTCGGGTGAGGGAATTGGCAGACAGATATGGAGCTACTATGACTCAGATTGCCCTTGCATGGCAGTTTGCCAAGGGCGTGGATTCTCCGATTATCGGAGCTACAAAGGCTGCTTATTTTAAAGATGCGGCCGGAGCGTTCGATGTGAAACTGACAGAAGAGGATATTGTATATCTGGAGGAGCTGTATGTTCCTCACAAGGTTGTGGGAGCCCTGTAGTAATGCTATAATGTCCTGCGATTACAGGGAGCCGTTTCAGAGAAACTTTCAAAAATATTTGGTGGTTTACAATTTTCATAACTGTGATATACTGAATAAGTTAAGAAGCAGATTTGACGGATACTGCCGGATGGGCAGTGGAAATTGACATAATAGGGTATAGAGATGAAAAGTTATGAAATGGACATGTGTACAGGTTCCTTGTGGAAGAAGATTATGGTTTTCAGCGTACCGCTGATGTTTTCCAATATTCTTCAGGTGGTTTTTAACATATCGGATGTGGCAGTGGTCGGCAAATTTGCCGGCCCTATTGCGTTAGGGGCCGTAGGCTCCACCAGTATTCTGATAACCTTATCTACAGGCATTCTTTTAGGGCTTTCCAGCGGTGCCAGCGCGTTGACGGCCCTCTACATCGGTGCCAGGAATGACAGGGAGGTGGAAAAGACTGTTCACACCTCGGCGCTTTTGATGGGCTTCGTCGGTATTGTCATCATGCTTGCAGGACTTTTAGCTGCCCCGGGGATTTTGACCCTTATGGGAACAAAAGAAGAGTTGATTTGGGGGGCGGTGCGGTACCTGCGGCTTTATCTTTTGGGAACTCCGGCGCTGGCTGTGTTTAACTTTGGCAATGCGGTCTTAAGCGCTGCAGGAGACACCAGAAGACCTCTGTATTATCTGACGTTTGCCGGTATTGTGAATATCCTGCTGAATCTGATTTTCGTGATTTTCTGTAATATGGGAGTGGCCGGTGTGGCTGTTGCCAGCATTATTTCCCAGTATATTTCGGCAGTGCTGGTTGTAAGGCTTCTGCTTCGCAGTCAGGAGTCTTTTGCCCTGCGGATGAACCTGCTTAAGATAGATAAACATAATCTGAACCGGATTCTGAGAATCGGAATTCCGTCGGCTATTCAGTATGCCCTGTTTGCAGTAGCCAATTTATTCGTCCAGGCCAGCGTCAATTCTTTCGACCACGTGATGGTAGAGGGTAATTCTGCTGCCGCCAACGCGGATCCGCTGGTATATGATATGATGGCAGCTTTTTATACGGCCTGTACCAGTTTTATTGCCCAGAATCTGGGAGCCAGAAATCGTGACAGGATTCGGAAAAGCTTTTCTATCTGTCTTTTGTATTCCTTTCTGTTGGGATTGATACTGGGAGTGGGGATTTATGTCCTCAGATACCCGTTTCTCTCGATGTTTACCAGCGAGAGAGCTGTGGTGGATGCAGGGATTAAGCGTCTTTCTGTTATGGCATTGTCCTACTGCATCAGTGCCTTTATGGATTGTACCATTGCAGCATCCAGAGGTTTGGGGAAAACCATTGTTCCCATGCTGATTGTCACTGCCGGTTCCACAGTGTTTCGGCTTTTGTGGATATGGACTGTGTTTGCGCATTTCAGAACTATCGAATCCTTGTATCTGCTTTATGTATTTTCATGGACCATTACTGCTGCTGCGGAGATTGTATATTTCGTGCGGGTATTCAGGCAGGGGGATGAGAGTGTCAGAGTGCGGTAGGAACAGGAATGCAGGCTTAAGAATGAGACAGAGGCTCTAACAGAGCTTTAGAAATATAATAAGGGAGAATCGGATTATGGCAAAAGCAAAAACCACCGCTTTTTTCTGTAAAGAATGCGGATTTGAGTCTGCAAAATGGATGGGGCAGTGTCCCGGATGCAAGCAGTGGAATACATTTGTGGAGGAATTGACAGGAAAGAAGGATGCTGCCAGCGGAAAGTTAAAACCGCTAAAGAAGGCGAAACCATCCCTTTTATCAGAGATTTCCGTTGAAGAGAAGGAACGGGTAAGTACCGGATATCTGGAACTGGATCGGGTTTTAGGAGGCGGTGTGGTAGGCGGTTCTCTGGTTTTAGTGGGCGGAGATCCAGGCATCGGTAAATCCACACTGCTTCTGCAGGTGTGCCGGAATCTGGCGTCTGCGGGACAGAAGGTACTCTACATTTCAGGAGAGGAATCGTTAAAACAGATTAAGCTGCGGGCGAACCGAATCGGGACAGTGACGGGGGAGCTTTTATTCCTGTGCGAGACCAGCCTGGATGTGATTCAGGAGACCATACAGGAGGTAAAGCCGGACATCGTGATTATTGACTCGATCCAGACCATGTTCCGGGAAGAGGTGGCCTCCGCACCAGGAAGCGTCAGTCAGGTGAGAGAGTCCACCAACCTTCTGATGCAGATTGCAAAAGGGGACGGAATTACGATTTTTATTGTAGGCCATGTGACAAAGGAAGGTGTGGTGGCCGGTCCGAGAGTGCTGGAGCATATGGTGGACACGGTGCTGTATTTTGAAGGCGACCGTCATGCATCTTACCGGATTCTGCGGGGAGTGAAGAACCGTTTCGGCTCCACCAATGAAATCGGTGTTTTTGAGATGCGGGAGCAGGGACTTGTGGAAGTGGAAAATCCGTCGGAGTTTATGCTGGACGGAAGGCCGGAAGGGGCATCCGGCGCGGTGGTGGCCTGTGCCATGGAAGGAACCAGGCCTATTTTACTGGAGGTTCAGGCTCTGGTGACTCAAAGCAATCTGGGAATCCCAAGAAGAACCGCAGCCGGTACGGATTATAATCGGGTAAATCTTCTGATGGCGGTTCTGGAAAAACGGTGCCACTATGAGATGGGGCGTTATGATGCCTACGTAAACATTGCAGGAGGCATGAAGATGAATGAACCGGCGTTGGATTTGGCCATCATCATGGCATTGGTATCCAGCCTGAAAGACCGGCCGGTAGATGAGAAGGCCATTGTGTTTGGAGAGGTGGGATTATCCGGAGAGGTCCGCGCAGTGTCTCTGGCAGAGCAGCGGGTGAATGAGGCGGTGAAGCTGGGATTTGAGGCCTGTATCCTGCCTCAGATTTGCCTGGATAAGATGAAGAAACAGGACAGAATCCGGCTGATCGGCGTTAAAAATGTGAGAGAGGCCATAGCAGTACTGTAGAATGAATGCCTCGTATGGAATGATGAGAAGGTTATGGTTTGAAAGGTCGATTGTACAAGAAGGAGAACAGTATGAACGGAACACTGTATGGTGTGGGAGTGGGGCCTGGGAACCCGAAGCTGATGACGTATCTTGCGGTAGAGACTATTGAGACATGTCCTGTCATAGCAGTTCCCGCAGAGAAAAGAGACCATGCAATGAGCTATAAAATTGCACAGCAGATGGTGAAGGGCCTGGATAAGAAGGAGTGCCTGAATCTGCCTATTCCCATGACAAAGGATAAACAGACGCTGGCACTAAGCTATGAGACAGCCGCCGGGCAGATTATCAGGCGGCTGGAAAACGGAGAGGATGTGGCATATCTGACACTGGGAGACCCTACAATTTACTCCACTTACAGCTATATCCAGCGGCTTGTAAAAGCACAGGGATATGAAGCGCGGATTATAAACGGGGTGCCGTCCTTCTGTGCGGCGGCTGCGGTACTGGGAGAGAGCCTGGCAGACCGTTCAGAGCAGATTCATATCCTTCCGTCTTCCTATGGAATTGAGGAAGGGATGGCATATAAGGGAACCAAAGTTCTTATGAAGGCGGCTTCCCAGCTGTCTAAAGTGAAGCAGATACTGCAGGAAAATGATATGGCTGCGGTTATGGTGGAGAACTGCGGTATGGAGGAGGAACATATTTATTTCACGGTAGAAGAGATGCCGGAGAAAGCAAGCTATTATGCTACGGTTTTGGTGAAAGAGAAATAGACAGGAAAGGTAGTCATGCACTGCGGTGTGTGGCTATTTTTGTATTTAAGGAAATTGAGCTGTGGAAGTGAAATTTTTTCTTGACATATATTGATAATCTATATATAATGGGTACAAGATATATATCGATAATCTATATAATTTGTGTCTACGGAAGGAGAGAGATCTATGGCTTCAGATAAGGGAATCATGTCCGGAAGCACCTCCATGCTGATTTTACAGCTTTTATCGGAGAAGGAGATGTACGGCTATGAGATGATTGAGACACTGCGCAGACGGTCCAACAACATGTTTGAACTGAAGGCGGGCACATTGTATCCATTGCTTCACGGCCTGGAATCCCAGGGGTTTCTGGTTTCTTATGAAAAGGAATCTCAGGGGAAAATGAGAAAGTATTATCAGATTACCAGAGAGGGGAAGGGACATTTGAAAAAGAGAGTGAAAGAGTGGACCGCTTATTCGGAAGCGGTTTCACAGGTTCTGGGAGGTGTGATTTATGAGATGGCATAAGATTTGGAAGGGGGAAAAAGAAGAGGATGTAAAGAACAGCAGCGATTTGGGACAGAAGAAGAACGAAGCGTCCGCCTGCAGCCAGGAGCAGGATCCGTTTCAGGAGGCGGAGGAATACATAGGGACGTTAAAGGAACAGATACGAAATCCAAAAGCCAGACAAATGGTAGCCAAAGAGATGAGGAACCATATTGCGGACCAGGCCCGTGAATACGAATTGCAGGGGATGGAGCGGGAAAAGGCGGTTTCGGAGGCAGTAAGGCAGATGGGAGACCCGGTGGCTGCCGGGGTAGATATGGATCGGATCCATCGTCCAAGGATGAACTGGATGCTTTTTGGCATCATTGTAGCATTCAGTATCCTGGGTCTTATTCTCCAGTATACCTGCTTCTACGGTCTGGGAGAGGAACTTGGGGAATATTCCTTAACCGGCATGTCAAAAGGAAACTTTTACCGGCAGTGTATCTACACGCTGATTGGTTTGGGGGCAATGACAGGAGTGTGTTTTCTTGATTACAGCAGAATCGGAAGATATTCGAAAGTGCTGGGCTTTTTCTTTTTGTTTGGAATCCTGATTCTCTGTCAGAACGGCGGACTGTCCTTCGTAAACGGAAGCAGGTCTTGGTTTGTGCTGATTCCTGTGATAAACGGCGGATATCCCTATTTGAAATGTCTTTTATATCTGTTTGTCCCTCTGTTTGGGGGAATTCTCTATCAAAACAGAGGAACAGGTTATAGAGGGCTTTTGGAAGGATTTGTCTGGATTGCAGCTCTGTTTTTGGCCGGAAAAGTGATGGGCGGAGGAATTGGAGGAACCATCGATGTGATTTTCGTGTGTGCGGTAATGCTTTTTGCCGCCATAGGAAAAGGCTGGTTTAAGATAGAAAGAAAGAGACTGTTTGCTGCAGCCGTTTTGGTAACGGTTTTTGGAAGCATTTTTGTATGGGAGAATTTAAAGGTCTATCAGCTGTACAGAATCCGGGGGCTGTTTGAGGAGAATAATGAGGCAGGCTACCTAAATATGATGCTTCGAAGGATCGTGTCGAACCTTTCCCTGAACGGAAACAGTACCGCTGTTTTAGACAGCAAAGGGCTGCTTCCATGGCAGACCATATCGGGGATTCCCTATGATTTTATATTCCTGCAGATGGCTTCCCGGATGGGAATCATAAAAATGCTGTTGATCTGTCTGGGGCTGGCCGGACTTTTATGGGTAATGTTTCAGGCGGTTATGAGGCAGAAAAATCAGATGGGGCAGATGATGGGAGTTGGATGTGTGATGATTCTGACATGGGAGACCGTGAGAACCATAGTAAACAATCTGGGATTTTTTGTGGCCTCCACCAATGGCCTGATGTTTTTCTCCTATGGAAAAGGGCATACCATTGTGGTATATATTCTCCTTGGTGTGGTGTTAAGTATCTACAGATATAAAGATTTAATCTGGGAAAAACGGGAAAAGGAAACGGTGAAAAAATCGTGTCTAAAAATGTTGACAGATTTTTAATTTCGTGATATGATAAGCAAGTCGCTAAGACATAGGGGAATAGTTCAATGGTAGAGCAGCGGTCTCCAAAACCGTAGATGGGGGTT